>JANQGB010000534.1 GCA_028277545.1 Phycisphaerae bacterium
ACAGCACGGCACTGGCCACTGCCACAGCAGCCGTTATGGTTAATAGTCGTCTGGTTGTCATGAGACTGTTCCTTCCACTCGGGTCCAGGCCCGCCGCCAACAATGGCGAGGAGCTTGGTCCCACGGAGCGACTAGCAGAATCTCCGCTTGGCCCAGCCCACCAGGCCCAACCCCATGGCGCCAAGCACGGCGGCTCCGGGGGCGGGGATGGGCTCGAATCCGAAGTCGTCAAACCCGACGTCGGAGCCATCATCGGTGAGCGTGACGTACGCAATTGGTGAGCCCAGAACCGCGGCATCGAACACGTGGGGCCCCGTCCAGGCAGCTGTCAGCCCGATCACGATGGAACCTAGTTCGTTGTCGGAGCTGTCAAAGGCCCTAAAAATGGTGGTGTCGGAGAACGAGGCGATATACGTGCTGACCTTCTGCCACGGCTGACCCACTGAATCGGCGCGGATCGCGCTGACGATATTGTTGGCGATGAAGTTGGTTCCGGAATGCGCGGCGAAGCCGATGTCAACCCCCTTGACACGGTTCCGTGCGGTCGAGTTGAAGTCGACTCCCAGGCCAGCGAACTGGTTATCCACGATCTCGAGCGAAGCGAGACCCTCGAAATCCAACACCGTCAAGTCGGCGGATGCAGAGGAGCACAGCAGCGCTGAAGACACAATGAGCGTGACAATTACTGAGTTACGTTGGTTATTCATGTAAGGTCCTCTCGAGGACAAGCCGGGCACCTGGGGGTGCAGGCCAGAGTCCACCCCGATGCTTCAATTGCTATCGTACTGGAGACATCAGGTTACTAACGGACGCGCCGCAGGCGGCGCGCAGTACAGGTTTAGCAGGACGAAGCTGGCGGGCCGCGTGGTGCGGCGAGAGTAAGGAAGAGTCCCTGGGCTTCGCATCGCGGACCATCGCCGCGTGGTATATGGTACAGGCGGGCACGGTCGCTGCCTCCGCTGTCAGCAGTTGATTCGAGCCAACACGGCGGGACCGCATCAAAATCAAGGTCCAGCGGCACGGCGTGGCCGATCTGCAGCGGGCCGCCGGTGTGATACCAATCGGGCAGGGCTCCCCAGGGCAGGTGGCGGGCGGAGCGCACCAGGTGCCAGCCGCCCATGCTGAGCACCGCCGAGACAAAGAGCGCGGCGCTACCTGGCAACGGAGGCAGCTCGCGGACATCCGCCAGCTGAGAGTCTGTCGTGTTGTCTGCCAGCGTTCCGCCGTTCAAGTAGTCGTGCGCAAGGTCGCCGGGGACGGAGCCTGAAAACCGCAGTGCGCAGCCGTCAGAAAGTGGTCCGCTGGCAAGCGCGGGCCGGACCGCGGCAGCAGGCGCCAGCGCATCAGAGAGGGCATCAAGGCCCGGCGCAATCAAAGGGCGCACGTCGGCTGATGCACTCGGCGTGACTCCGACAGCCGCGAGGCTGACGATCAGCGCTACATACGACCTGCTCACGAGATTACCTAACCCTTCCGACTTCGACATGGGCGAGCAGCCTTTGCGCTCTGAAGCCGCTCAACCGCAATGTACGCTAGACAGCGCCGCCATGGGAGTCAATGGAGGGCTACCGAATGAGGAGAAAATCCCAAGTGAGTCGACGCTGGCGAACGAAATAGAGACACTTGATATGGGAAGAATGCAGGTCTTGTATGCAAATTAGGTCGTAGAGTGACGTGATCGCACGACCGAATCGCCATGCCCACTCCTAACCCAAGGTGAGCCGTAACTCCGATTCTCGCACAGTACTGTGCTGCTTTCGGAGCACATGCCCACGTCACCGACTGCCACGACGCAGGCCAGAGTACGCCGATCAGGATTCGCTGTATCTGATCCCTGGCGTGATTCTGCCGGCGCGAGTCACAACCGCGCACCGCACGGATGGCGGCCGGCTGACCTCGAATGGCTACTCACGCAAAAAACGCATCGCACCCCGACCAGCGGCCGGGGAGCGATGCGATGTTCTGCGACAACTTCGTTATTTGAGGCGCCAGGTTAAGACAACCTCCTCCTGAGCCAGACCACGGCGCCAATGCCCATTACACCCAGACCCACAGCAGCAGGTGCCGGGATGACCGTGACCTTCATGTCGGCGCCGGTGCCACCCCGGTCGATGGAGAAGAACTCGTCCAGAGTATAATCGCCGGAACTGGTGGCGAACTGGAACTCGAGCAAATGCCCGGTCCGGTACGCCGAGCGGGCCATATCGTCCGGGTGCGTGCTGAGCCCGGTAGGTCCGGTCATGCCCTCGTAGGTCCAGGTCTCGTCGGGCGAGCCGACGAGCAAGGAGTCGCTGGCGCCCCAAGGAGTCAGGTTGCCCTTCATTCTGAACTCGTGCGGTGATACAGAGTCCCACTCCAGGAAGGTACTGGTAAACCCGCCTTCCAGCTTGACGACGCCGGTGTTGTCGGTAGTCGTGAAGGCAGAGGACGACACAACGGTGTACGAATTGGGGCCGTTGTAGACCAGGTTGGACATGAACGACAGACTGAAGTTGTCGCCGGCATCGAAGGCCTCAAACATGCTGGTCCCCTCGAGTAACGTGTCACCCAAGGGCCCGTCAAAGGCATCTCCGAGGGGGCCGCCCGCCGAGTTGAGCTTGCTGACCAGGAGCGTTGATTGGGGCGGCGATT
>JANQGB010000773.1 GCA_028277545.1 Phycisphaerae bacterium
CAGCGATCGATGCGGCAGTCGCTGCCGACGAGATCGAGGTCGGCCCTGGAGTGTACGTTGAACGCATCAACCTCCTGGGCAAGGCAATCACGGTGCGGAGCACCGCCGGCCCCGCCGCGACGATCATCAACGGTGACGCCGGTGGCAGCGTCATTACTTGCAGTAATGGCGAGGGTCCTGAGACGGTGATCGAGGGATTCAGGATCACCAACGGTTCCGCCGTGTCAGGCGGCGGGCTGTTCAACAACTCCAGCAGCCCGACGCTGGCCAACTGCATCTTCAGCGGAAACTCGGCCGATCACCATGGCGGCGGGATATGCAACTGGGGCGAGAGCAGTCCGGTGGTGAGCAACTGCACGTTCAGCGGCAACCTGGCCGACCTCGGTGGTGGTATGTATAATGAGGCGAACAGCCCGACGCTCACCAACTGCACCTTTAGCGGAAACTCGGCCTTCGAAGGCGGAGGGATGTACAACTACGTTGGCAGTAACCCGACGCTGGCCAACTGCACCTTCAGTGGAAACTCGGCAACACACTCTGGTGGCGGGGTATTCAACATGGAGGTGAGCAGCTTGATACTGGCCATCTGCGATTTCAGTGGGAACTCGTCCCAAGATGGCAGCGGCTTGTACAACGACGGCAGCAGCCCGATGGTGTCCAACTGCACGTTCAGCGGAAACTCGGCCGACGATGGCGGCGGTATGTATAATCGCTACTACAGCAATCCAACGATGACCCACTGCACGTTCGCCGGGAATTCGGCCGAAGACAGCGGCGGCGGTGTGTACAACGAAAACGACTCCAGCCCGACGCTGGCCAACTGCACGTTCACCGGCAACTCGGCAACTGGCTACGCCACTGCCGCCGGCGGCGGCATGTACAACCTCGATTTCAGTAGCCCAACGCTGACTAACTGCACCTTCAGTGGGAACTCGGCCCGCGACTACGGTGGTGGGATGTATAGCCTCGACTTCAGCACGCCGACGCTGACCAACTGTGTCTTCTGGGGCGATGCGGCCCCCACTGGGTCGGGAATCTATGACGGTGCCGACGGTACCACCACCGCGACGTACAGTTGCGTTCAGGGAGGATGGCCAGGCGAGGGGAACATCAATGACAATCCGCTGTTCGTGGATGCGGACGGTCCTGACGGTGAGTTCGGGACCGAGGATGACGACTTGCATCTGCTGGTAGACTCACCTTGTATCAACGCCGGTACTAACGATGCTCCCGAACTGCCGGAAACGGATTTGGATGGCCATGACCGGATTCTCTGCGGCCAGGTGGACATGGGGGTTTACGAGTTTGGCATCGGGGATGCTGAGTGCGACGATGACGTGGACCTGGGCGACTTCGCCGCCTGGGAAGGCTGCATGACCGGGCCGGATAACGGCCCGTATCTCGACGATTGTGCGGCGTTCGACTTCGAGTTTGATGGTGACGTGGACCTGGATGACTTTGCACTGTTTGCTGCTGCTTTCACCGGCGGGTGATCCAGTAACTCGGGCAGGTCAGAGGTGGTTGGCGGCCTGCTGGAGAGAAGCGGCGTTCTTGTGTGGCAACGTATGGCACCAGTTTTGAGCCGGTGAGTGCACAGGCTGGAAGCCTGTGCCACAATTCCACAGGCAAGATGCCTGTGCCACAATTTGCCCTGGGCCACTATTTGACCTGTGCCACAATTTGACAGGTTGGGTTGGGCTACCGTGGGCCTGGGCGTTCAGCTCGCGCCAAGCAGTGACTCGTACACCTGCTGATACCCCTGCGCCATTACCGGCGCGGCGAAGCGGGTCTCTATGTTTTGGCGGCAGGTGGCCGGCTTGATGTCGGATAGCCGCCCCACCTTTTCGACGGCTTCATCGACCGTGTCAACCAGACAGCCGGTCTGGTTATCCAGGATGATCTCCGGCAGGTAGCCGAAGCGGGTGCCGATCAGCGGGGTGCCGCAGGCCTGGGCCTCGATACCGACCATGCTGCAGGGCTCGCACCAGTTGATCATGAACAGCACGGCCGCCGCCCGGCGATAGACCGGGGCCAGTTCCCGTTGCGACAGCAGGCCCAGGTACTCGACGTTCCGGCCGTCGATATGGGGCTTGACCCTGGTGTCATAGTACTCGCGGTGTTGCGGCTCGATCATACCGGCCATGAGCAGGCGCCGGCCCGACCGCCGGGCAACCTGGATGGCTTCGGCCGCCCCCTTCTCCGGTGCCAGTCGCCCGGCAAAGAGCAGGTAGTCGTCCTTGTCGGGCTCGAAGGGGAAGTCGTCCAGCCGGATGCCGTTATACACCGTGGCCACGTAGTTCAGCTCGGGCAGCAGGCGGCGCTCGGCGTCGGAGAGCGAAACAAAGGGCAGATCGCGATACTCCCTGAACACCGGGTGGGCCGAACGTACCCAGGCCGCCCCGTGCAGTGATGACACCAGCGGGCACGGTATCAACCGCCCGAAGACCAGGGCGTGAACGTGCAGGTGCGAGTGAACCACGTCGAACTCGCCGGCGGAGGCACGCTCCATGCACGCAGCGACGTGCATCTGTTCCAGCACGCGGCCGTCGGGCGGACCTTCCAGCAGGCCGGTCTGGGGATCGTATTCCCGGCGACGGGTCCGCTCCGCCTCCGGCCAGGTCGACAGGGCGTGAGGGCAGGTCTCGACCACACGGGCCCGGCTCCTGGTCCCACCGGCGGCAAACAGAGTCACTTCGTGGCCCAGATCGACCAGCCCTTCGGTCAGGTTGTAGGCCACCTGCTCCCAGGGGCCGTATCCGTCCGGCGGCAGGGGCCAACTGATCGGTGCCAGCATGGCAATGCGCATGATGTCTCCCAGTTCGCGACGGGGCGGGCCGGTGGCCGGTTGGTTACTCGACGTACAGGCCACCCGGCGTGCTGTTGTCCTTGAGCCACGCGAGCATGGCCTTCACGCTGCCCGTGGCCAGGCAGATGCTGGTGTCCGCGGCTCCGTAATAGAGGTAGATCGTGTCGCCGTCGTCCCGCATGGTGTAACCACAGGGAAATACCACGTCGCCCACGTCGCCGGTGCGCTCGTAGTCGGTCTCCGGACTGAAGATCCAGTTCGTGCCTCGCCTGATGCAGCGGGCGGGGTCCTCCAGGTCCAGCAGGGCCAGCCCCAACCGGTACAAGCAGCCCGCCGGCGTCATGCGCACCCCGTGATACATCATCAGCCAGCCCTCCGGCGTCTCGATCGGCGGAGGCGACAGGCCGATCTTGTTGGCATCCCACCAGGCGCCGCGCTTGGCCTCCATGACCAGGGTGTGCTCGCCCCAGTGCTTCAGGTCGGGCGAGTATGACAGCCAGATGTGGGCCCGACCGGTGGCGGGCACTGGCCGATGGATCATCGCCCAGCGTTCGCCGATGCGCCGCGGCAGGAGGGTGGCGTCCTTGTCCTCGGGGGGCATGATGTTGCCCAGCCGCTCGAATTCTCGAAAATCCTTGGTCAAAGCCAACGACACGCCCGGCCCGCGGCGGGAATAGCAGGTGTACGACACTGCGTAGCGGTGCAACTCCGGCACCCAGACCACCCGCGGGTCTTCCAGGCCCCACATCTCTTCGGGCTGATTCTCCAGGTCGGCTTCCAGCGTGGGCGCCGGATCGACCTTCCAGTCGGTGACGCCGTCGGCCGACCGGGCAGCGCAGAGATGCGACCGCCCCGAACAGTCCTCCACTCGGCACAATAACAGCGTCTCGCCGGTGTCCAGCCGGGTCGCTCCGGCGTTGAAGACCGTGTTGATGAAGTACGGCCAGTGATAACCCGTGAGCAGCGGGTTTGCCTCATGGCGCTGCAACAGTCGCGCCCGTGGGTCTTGGTGGGCTGGTGGCATGGTTATGCGCTCTCCTTATCAGGAACGACCGTACCGCAACAGTGTCAGAGCTCCGGCACCGTTCCACCCTTGTGGCACCGGCTTCCAGCCGGTGGAGCAGATGTGGCACAGGCTGGAAGCCTGCGGTACAGACGACGTCGCGCGGTAGTGCCAGTACTTCACTGGGCCCCTCAGATACCTAACGCTAACAGGTGCCACGCGCCAAAAGGTGCCGCTGAGCCCTCCCCAAACGTACTCTTCATGACCAAGGCGCTAGGCCCGGCATTTATGCCGGGTTACTGACGCCAAGTCTCCCAGCCGAGCCCGCTTTCAGCGGGGTTCTCGTTGGGCGGGTTTACCCATCAGCCAGGTCCGCCCGTTCCGGGCCGCCGCTCGCACTGGCACCCGTGCCTGAAGGCCGCCATCGAGAACCCCGGTGAACCGGGGTCGCGCAGGTTCGCCTGCCTTGCCTTGACCCGGCATAAATGCCGGGCCTAGCGCTTGTGTGTCGGCCCTACCCGCCCGCTTGCAGCGTGGGCTTACAGCCGGTGGAAGAGCACAGGCGAGACGCCTGTGCCACATTTTCACGTTTCCACAGGCGAGACGCCTGTGACACATTTCCAGAGGCGGAATGCCCTTGCCACATCTCCACAGGCGAGACGCCTGTGACACATTTTCACAGGCGGGACGCCTGTGCCACACTAATGCCACACACTAACGCCACCAGTCTGTCAGGCTCCTTCCGGCGCGTCGCCGGTCTGCATCTCGTGCATGGTCAGCAATGACAGCAACCAGGAGAGCAGTGATTCGGCTCCCTGGTTGGGGTTTACGCCGTCGGGCATCAGCCCGTCATAGCAACCACGTGTCTTGAAATCGATCATCGAGACGCCGGCGTCGTTGCGGCCTACGTACCATTCGAAACAACGCCTCATCTGCACCAGCCAGACTTTCTCTCCGGAGGCACGATGGGCCGCCTTGCAGGCCCCGATGAGGGCAGCAGCCTCCAGGGGTTGCTGGTCGTGGATCGGGCGCGGCTGACCGCGGCGCAGCCAGCCGTCGTTGCCGATGATCGAGAGGTGGCCGGCCTCGCCCGTCTGTACCTTCATCAGCCAGTCCAGCACCCGCAGCCCGCGCTGGATCAGGTCGCGGCGCTTCAGCGCCAGGCCCGCCAGGAGCAGGGCCTGCGGGATGCGGGCGTTGTCGTAGGTGACCTCGTCCTCGAACCAGGGCCAGTCTCCGGCGCCGTGCGTCTCAATCATACCGTCCAGCTTGTCGGCCAGTTCCGCCAGCCGCCGTCGCACGGCATCATCTTCGGAGTACGAACGCAGATAGTAGAACAGCCCCAGCATGCTCAGAGCCCAGGAGCGTGGCCAGTCCAGAGTGTCCAGGCGGGTCACCGCCCGGCGGAACAGCTCGGTGGCCAGGCGCTTCATGGATTCGTTGGGCGCGTGGGAGAGCAGATAACCCAGCCCCCAGACAACACGCCCCTGGCAGTCGTCGCTGCCGTCCTCCTCCAACCAGCGCCGATCGTAGGACATGAAGTTGCGGAAGCGCCCGCCGTCCTCCGTCTCGGCGTCGTGCAGGAAGGAGAGGTACACCTGTAGCCGGGGCAGCACGCGTTCATCCCGGAACAGGGCCCACATCATGGCCGCCACGACGACGGCCCGGGCGTTGTCGTCGGCCGAGTAGCCGTGGCGCCGGTCCGGCGTGGCGTACTTGGCGTGCTGGAGCATTCCGGTGTCATCACTCATCACGAAGAAGTGATCCAGCCGCACCTCGGGCAGCGACATGCGCATGACGCTGCGGCGCTCAGCGGCCGGCAGGCGGGCGGTTGCGGCGTGTTGCGCCTGCGCTTCGCGGAACGTCTCCAGGTAGCGCCGGGCCACGTGCGGCCAGACCATCTGCCGGCCGAAGTCGTAGGCCGCCCGGCGAACGGAGTCGCGCCGCCGGGGATCGTCCAGCAGGTCGGTCAGGGCAGCGGACAGGGCATCGACGTTGCCGTATTCGACCAGCCGGCCCCGGCCGTCGGCCAGCAGTTCCTCCGCGTAAGTATAGGGCGTCGAGATAATCGCCCGGCCCGAGGACAGGGCGTAGGCCAGCGTGCCGGAGGTAATCTGCTCTTTGCCGGGATAGGGCGTCACATACAGGTCGGCCGCCTGCAGGTATTCACACAGGTCCTCGTTGGATACGTAGCGCTTGTGAAAAAGGACGTTCTTCTGAATACCCAGCTCGACCACCTTGCGCTCCAGCGAGAAGCGGTACAACTCGCCGGACTCACGCCGTACCCCGGGGTGGGTGACGCCGAGCACGACGTAGGCCAGGTCCGGATGTTCCGGCACAACGCGGGCCAGGGCGTCGAGCATGAACTCGATTCCCTTGCCGGGGCTCAACAGGCCGAAGGTCAGAATGGTCGGACGCCCGGTCAGATCGAAGCGCTCCTTGAGC
>JANQGB010000794.1 GCA_028277545.1 Phycisphaerae bacterium
CGGTCTGCATCAGCAAGATCTCGCCAGTGCGCAACCTGGGCCTGCTGATGGTTTTTGGCCTGGCGGGGGCGCTGGCGTCCTCGCTGGCCGGCTCCGTGCTATTGACGGGACCGCCGCGCCACGTCCGTGACAACAGGGTGCCCCGCCTGCCCGCGTGGTTGCGCGCCCTGGCACTGTGGGCCGACCAGCGCCGGGTGGCGGTTGTGCTCTGTTTCGCGGTGGCGGGTGTTTTCTCGGTGGCGGGCTTCGGACGACTACAGTTCGAGAGTGATTTCGTGAAGAACTTCCGGCCGCGCAGCGAGGTTCGCACCAGCTACGAATTCATTGAAGCGAATCTGTCGCCGGTTGGCTCGATGGAGATAGTCGTTCGTGCCGACGACGGGAATGGCGTTTTGACCCCTGACAACGTGCGGCTGGCGCGTACCTTGGGCGATAAGATCGTCGAAAGGCACGACCCCATCCGCAAGGCAATGTCGCTGGCTGATCTCACCACCCTGGCCACCCCCAGCCTGCCGGCCACGCAAGACGACTTGCAGATGCGACTGAAGGTGGCCCGCACGGTGTTCGGCGAGGAGTTCGAGCACAATTTCCTCAACACCGACCGGACGTCCATGCGGCTTAACCTCCGGGCCATCGAGGGCATCGACGTGGGCGAGAAGCTCGACCTTGCCGAGGACGTCCACGCCATGGCCCGGAGTTCGTTTGGCAGCGGTTTCGAGATCGAGGTAACCGGGTTGTACGTCTTCTACGCCAAGCTGGTGGCCGGTCTGCTGCTGGATCAGTACCGCTCGCTTGCGTTGACGATTCCCGCTGTCTTTCTGCTGTCACTGCTGGTGCTGCGATCGGTCAAGGTTGCGCTCGTGGCTATGGTCGCGAATCTGCTGCCGCTGCTGTTCTGTCTCGGGGCGATGGCCTGGGCCCGGATTCCCGTGAACATGACGACCACCATGATGCTCTCGGTGACACTGGGCATAGCCGTTGACGACACGCTGCACTATCTCTGGCGATTTCGCACTGCGCTGGGCCGCACCGGAGACTACCGGTCCGCCCTGCTCGAGACCAACAGTTCGGTAGGCCGGGCCTGCGTGTTTACCACGGTGGTGGTGGCGGGCGGGTTCTGGATTCTGATGCTGTCTCAGTTCCTGCCCACGGCCTACTTCGGCGGGCTGGTCGGCTTCACCATGATGGGGACGCTGGCCGCCGACCTCGTGTTACTGCCGGTCCTGGTCACCACACTCCGCATATTCGGCCCGGGCGCCCCGGTCACGGCGCCAGCGAGGGCGTGAGATACCACAAGCAGTTTGACTCTGTGCTTTCTGTGCCCTCCGTGGCTAAGAGAAAGCAGTTGGGCTGACAGGCGGAAGAGTCTTGTTCAGCCACAGAGGACACAGAGGTCACGGAGAACTGAAACCGCCAGACCAGCCAAGGCGTCATAGATTGGTCGCGAGATCGGAAGGACTGAGCCGTCTAGAACCCTGACTGGATCTCAGATAGAGTACCAGGTTGAGGATTCATAAATATTTAATGTCAGTTTATCGCACAATTGCTTGATCACATGAGGGCACTTCTTCCCCCAGCCGAGTGAATTTGGCGGGCGCCAGACGTTAAAGCGCGTGCGTCCCCGCTGGTCGCGCGCCAGATTGGTTCAGTTGGAGTTAGGCTCATGATTCCCAAGTGGTCATTAATGGCGCCGGGGTGCCTGTGAGTTGCCGTGGAACTATGCTCGGGGTTCCGGCGGGATGGAACAGCGTTGGCACGCCCCTACACGCGTGAGCGTGGTGAACGATGAGCACGGTTGAGCGGGCGTAGCTGCGTGGTTCATCGACGGCTTGCGCTACAAATGAGCTCAAGAAGTTTCTCTCTGTGCTCTCGGTGCCCTCTATGGCTAAGGGAAAGCAGTTGGGCTCACAGGCGGAAGAGTCTTGTTCAGCCACAGAGGACACAGAGGTCACTGAGAACTCAAAATGCCAGACCGGCCAATGCGTCAAAGGCTGGCCGCGAGATCGGAAGGACTTGGCTGTCTTGAACCATGACTGGCGCTCTGGTAGGGTATCCCGTTAAGGATTCATAAATATTTAGTGTCGGTTCATAGTAGCCATTCCGGATTTGCGAGAGAGACGGGAGGCAAGATAGGATGAGGATGATTGCCTTACTGGGTTCCCTGTTGCTGTCTGGCTGCCTTGCCGGACAGACCGTTACGTCCGTACCAGTCACGGTGCGAGAGCTCGACGGGGCTGACGTCGGCTCGACCATGAGCTGGGTTGACACCGCCCCCCTCTTTGCGTCAGGTGAGCCGGCGGAGCACCGCACCTCTCTGGGGGCCGCGGACACCTCCGTTCAAGTCGCTGCCACGGTGATTGGCTTCAGGACGCCCGAGGCGTTAAGCGAGTTTAAGAAAGGTCTGGGTCTGAGCGCCTTCGGCACGCGCGATGCGCGTGGCTTTTGCCGTTCTGGCGAGCGGCGACGTTGACTCGTTTTTGGAAACGACGAGGAACAGCCGCAACGTGGATGTGCATGGCGTAGGGTTGCCCGTCTCACTCGAATACGCC
>JANQGB010001432.1 GCA_028277545.1 Phycisphaerae bacterium
ACATGAGGGATTTCGGGAAGTTCCAGGCAGCCTTCACCCCGCCCCCCATGCCGTACCTGGATAGCTTCTCCAACAGCGGATGCCTGGACGGATTCCGCAGCGACCCCTGGTGCGATGACGATGTGATCGAACTGATCGTGAGCGAGGGCACGCTTACGACTGTACACAGCAATGCCACCTACAACTGCTGCACCCTCGAGTTCGACGTCTCGCTGACCGTCGAGGGCTCGTTACTGCGCCTGGTGGAGACGGAAGCAGTGCCCGGGTCGTGTTTCTGCCTGTGCTGCTACCAGATCGAGGCCACAGTCGCAGGCCTGGAACCGGGCAGCTACACCGTGGAGTATTGCTGGGAAGATCGTGGCGCCGGCGAGACGTGCTACGTCGAGGAGATAGTCATCCCGTAAACCGGCAACGACGCCCGCGGAGGCGCGCCGGGTGCGAGTGGCCGGGCGCCTTCGCTGACCGGGGGAAACAGCATGACACTTCGCCAAGTCACCAGACATTCCCTGCTATTGACCTGGGGCATCCTGGCGGCCGCGCCGGCCCTGGGATGGGTCTACGTAGGCCCGGTCGTCAATCCGGCCAACGGGCACGACTACTACCTCCTGGGCGGCGGCACCTGGGAGGATTCGGAGGCCGAGGCCAACGCCTTACGCGGTCACCTGGTGACAATTAACGATCAGGCCGAACAGGACTGGGTGTGGTCCACGTTCAGCCCCCTGGCCATGGACAACTACTTGTGGATCGGCCTGAACGACCTCGACCAGGAGGGCACCTGGGTCTGGAGCAGCGGCCAGCCGGTCACCTACGAGAACTGGGCGCCGGGCCAGCCGGACAACGACATCAACCAGAACCGGGTCCTGATGCAGCCCGGGCAGGACGGCCAGTGGGACGACGCCTGGCAACAAGGCTGGGTCTGCGGTGTGGTCGAGGTCAGCTACAAACCCGGTGACTGCGACCGGGACGGTGACGTGGACCTCGACGACCTGTCCCTGCTGGTAGCATGTATGACCGGCCCGGGCGGCGGCGTTCCTTACGATTGCGACCACGCCGACCTGGACGCAGACGGCGACGTCGACCTGGCCGACTTCGGGATCTTCCAACCGCAATGCGCCCCCGGCCAGACCAGAATGGGTGGCTATGGTGACAGCGACTGCCTGCCCGGGGCGCGCGAAGGCTATCCCTGCGAGGTCGAATACGTCGAGGTCGAAGTGGACGGAACCACGGTCAACGTCGTCCACCGCAACGCAGGCTACAACTGCTGCCCGGACGACATCATGGTCTCACTTACGGTTGAAGGATCGGACCTGATCCTGACCGAGACCGAGATCGCCACCATGCCCTGCCCGTGCATGTGCTGCTATGACGTGTCGTCCAGCATCGTCGACGTGGAACCAGGCTATCACCTGGTGCGCTACTGCTGGTCCGATGACGAGAGCGGCGAGCAGGTTTGTGAGGGGGAGATGGTTTACGTGCAGTGAGCTTCGGACGCACACGGTCGCGATAAACTCAGGTGGTCGCGTCACCTTGTTCCGGGTTACTTGAAGAACTAATCAGGATGGGCCCGAACGTAGTCTGCCATCAGCTTGTAGAGTTGCTGTCCGTCTCCATAGAGATCGAAGAACATGTTGTCAGGCTTGTCCAGGGCGTCGACGATCGCTCGGTGCTGTTCCGACAGGCCGCCATCGTACGGGTCTTCCGGTAGAAGGCTGATGCTTGTGTATGTCTCCTGCGAACGGCGCGCCAGCCGCCAGACGGCCAGCTCTGCGATGCAGACCACAACTACCACCCAAAACGTCTTCATAGGTCACACTCCCAGCGTAACGAGAACGGCAGTCCAGATTCTAATCTGGTGGCGCCTTAGCGCCAGTGGCTGCGCACACACCGCCGTCGAAATCTCTCCGGCAGAGGGCGTGCCCCCTCCGTGTCACGAGATCGAGCCTCGCACTGGGGCTGCCTTGGCCGCGTTACTGCTGCCTGGAGTGTGCTGCCATGACTTCGGCAGTTGACTTAGAAGTGCCGCCCCTTATCATGACGTGCTAGGCACGGTTACCTGCAAGTGGGTCGTGAGACGTAGCACCAGGTCTGCTTGCCAGAGGGGTCCTGCCTTCAGAGTCTTATGTCCTCCAGGAGGATTGCCGCATGTCGATACCACGATCAAGGCTGGAGCGTTCAATGATGCCTCTTTTTCGAGTTGTGCTCTTCTTTCCTTACTGCGTCGCCTGTGTCCTGATGGTAGCGGGCGGATGCACTGGCCCATCACTTCCTTCGAGCGGCTCTGGCAGCGCGAATCGGGGTGCGAGCGAGGCGGAGTCACCGGATACAGACGCAGATGGTATTCCAGATGCCTCCGACAATTGCCTGAACGCCGCCAACGCCGATCAACTCAACTCGGATGGCGATTCATTCGGGGATGTATGTGATGGTTGTCCGCAGGACGCAGCGAAGTCCGCGCCTGGAGTATGTGGCTGTGGAGTCCCTGATACAGAAGAAGACTCCGATCTGGACGGTGTGGTCGATTGTGTCGACGCTTGCCCGGATGATCCGGCCAAATCTGATCCGGGCAAATGCGGATGCGGGCTGGCCGACAACGACTCGGACGGCGACGGGACCTTGGACTGCCATGACGGATGTCCTGACTACCCCGAAAAGACGGCGCCAGGTGCATGCGGCTGCGGGGCGCCCGACGATGACAGCGATGGTGACGGCACCCTCGACTGCAACGACGACTGCCCCAGTGATCCAGCCAAAACGGCGGCGGGCGCATGTGGATGCGGAGTCCCGGACGACGATTCGGACGGCGATGGAGCGCTCGATTGCGATGATGAATGCCCCGGCGACTCAGAAAAGACGGCCCCTGGCATGTGCGGGTGCGGCGTACCCGACGAGGACTCCGACGACGACGGCATCACAGACTGTCTCGCCGAGGTTGTAGTACCTGGCGTGGGACACGACGGGGTCACATTAGCCAAGACACCAAGCGAGATCATTGCGATATTGGGGGAGCCGGAAACGCAGGAAGATAATCAGACGCTCTGGCTGGTTTGGTGGGAAAGCCATGGCATTGACGTACTCTTCACCGGCGACCCGCGCCTGGCAAGCGAGATCCGATACAACGTCGGAACGGAACTGAAGCTCAGTGTTGGCCCGGGCATTGGCACGTCTCAGGAGGGCGTGTTTGCCGTGTTCGGAGCCCCCGTAGAGACCCGCGAAGTTGAAGGCAGCGAGGGCCTTTTCGATGATCGCGTCCTATACCAACTAACGAACGGCGCGAGCAAGATCATCTATCAGGGTGAGGGAGTACTTTTCTGGTTCGACGAAGAAGATGCCATCAGCCAGTTTGTTGTCTTCCCAATCGGTCCCTGAGTTCTGTGGGCGAGAACGTCAGCCACAAAGACCACGCCGTCAGACTGATGGCGCTGTTGGTTGGGATGGCGGCATCGTTGGAGCAAGGGTATGTCGGACAAATGCAGCGAGTTTATCCATGATATGATCCTGGCGAATTGCATCAGCGCGACTGTGTCAAGAGGCCGACGTCTCTACTCGGCGGAAGCCGGTGACGCAATGAAGGCGAGGTTCAGAAACAAGCTGAATGAGAAGCTCAAGGATTTGGGCAAGTCCTACAAGAATGGCCTGGTGTCCGGTGAGCAGCATGTGGCTAACATCAACAAGCTCTCTGCACAACTAAGCACGTCCTTCGAGTCGGTTTTTGACGATGCCGGCTTCCCAATCGGCAGAGCGCAGAAGGCACTGAATCTCTATCTCAAATACCTCTGGTGCCGCAAAGAAATCAAGGAGCCACCACATTGCCCGTTCGACCGGAGGGTGATCGAACGCTTGCCGCCGGAAGCCCGTATCAATTGGACGGAGATTACTCGTATCGATCAGTATAACCGGCTGGTAGCTGCCGCCAAAGAGCTTGCCGCCCCGCTTTCGCTCGCTCGCTGGGAGCTATCCACTTGGCAATTATCCTAGCAGTGCTGTGCGAAATCACCGCGAGGGCGCACGCTGGCCGGCAAGTCCGTGTTCAGCGAGAACGGCACTGAGCTCAGCTTCGTCATGCCACGGGGCGTGACCGGCGCCTGGCATCCACTAGGCCGCCGAGGATGAGCCGATACGACCAGAAGACCTCAGCCCGAGTGCGGCATGCCAGAGGATGACGTTGGGCCCTCATCCAACACTACAGCGCGCGGTCGGCGCGGCTTCTTATCGGTCGCGGTAGGAATGGCCCTTTCGGGCCACCCCCCGCACAGATCCGTACGTGAGGGATTACCTCATACGGCTCCTACCTTAGGTCGTGACGATCAGCCGCTCGTTGGGGTAAGGGTGCAGTATTCGCGCGCGAGGGAGCCAGCGTTTGGCCAGACGATCCATGCGTGCCCAGTTCCAGCGACGCGGGCCGCGTTGGCTGCGCCGTCGCAACGTGGAGAGCCATATCCGTGTCACCTGGGTGTGAAACTGCTGTAAGGCAGGGAAGTTGCCGGGCACGGCATGGTAGTTGAACCAGCCCTGCACTACGCTGCGCAGCCACTTCCCCACCTCCGCCACATCCAGGTGCAGGCGTCGCCTCAGCCCATCACGGACGGACTGAAGGGCCGAGCACAGCCGCTTGCCCACAGTCCTCCGCCTCACCGTGAACCAGCCCTTCCGGGTTTTGCTGCAACAATGCGTGAACCCCAGGAAGTTGAAGGTCTCCGGTCTCCTCTCGCCCCGCCTCTTCCGGGAGCTCGCCGCAAATCGGCCGAACTCGATGAGCCGGGTCTTGTCGGGGTGCAGTCGCAAACCGAATTGTCCCAGTCGGGCCCTCAGCAGACCCAGGAACTCTTCGGCATCCGTCTTGTGTTGGAACCCCATGACGAAGTCGTCGGCATACCGGACGATGATCACATCGCCCTGCGCCGAGTGTTTCCGCCACTGGCGTGCCCACAGGTCCAGGACGTAGTGGAGGTAGATGTTCGCAAGCAGCGGCGATATCACCGCCCCCTGCGGAGTCCCCACTGTCGTCCGCGACCACTCCCCGTCGTCCGATACGCCCGCCCGTAACCACTTCCGAATCAGGCGGAGCATCCGACGATCCGCGATACGGTGCTCGATGAACTTCATCAGCCATTCATGGTCGATAGCATCGAAGAACCCCTGAATGTCTGCGTCGAGCACCCAGTTTACCTTCCGCTTGGTGAGACCTACCCACAACGCGTCCAGCGCGTTGTGCTGGCTTCGCCGGGGTCGGAACCCGTAGCTGAAGCCGAGGAAGTCCGCTTCGTATACCTGTTCCAGGACGGTCCGGACTGCCTGCTGGACGATCTTGTCCTCCAGGCTGGCAATGCCCAGCGGGCGTCGCCGCCCGTCCGCCTTCGGTATCCAGGCACGCTTCGACGGCTTCGCTCGGTAGCTCCCACGATGGATACGATCATGGAGGTCGGTCAGCCGATCCTCCAGATCTTTCCCGTAGTCCCGCCACGTCATCCGATCGACCCCGGGACTCGCCTGGCGGTTCAATGCCTCGTAGCTCGCCCGCAGGAGGTCGAGGTTGATGTGGTGGAGCAGCGCGGTAAACCGTGTCTCCTTACTCCTCTCCGCTGCCAATCGTACACCCTCCAGCCCGATCGATGCGTGGGCCCGGCTCTGTGTCCGGTCCGCAGCGGCCTGTTGGGTGTTGCCCTTGGTCGACCCCCTTCCCTCCACCGACTCCGCCGCCGGTGGCCCGGCCTTGTTCGTCGGCTTCGTCGGTACTATGGGATCGTCCGACTCCCCGAAGACGTCCACGCCGGACGTTCGGCTTACCGCCTTCTCCGGCCGTCCCCCGGTGCTATCCGCCGAGGGAGTCTTCGGGGTCTCCCGGTTCTCGCGCATGGAGTTTCCAGGCGTGCGCAGGGTCTTCGACTCCGTAGCGTCAAGCGGCGGCTCGCGTCTATCGCCGCCGCTCATGTGGCCTTCCCCGTTGCCTGACTGGGTCGGCACGCCAGACGTGCATGATTTCGGAGCTCAATAACCTGGCCCGCGTGTGCCCCTGTCAACGCTTCGCCCGGGGCCTCACGGCCCCCGGCGCATGACTCGGGGTCAGGATGGGTCGCTAATCCTTTCCTGTACGGCTCTTTCATCCGCTACTCCATGCCGGTTTATCCCGGCGCTTTCCAGGCATCCTGCCTGCATCGTTATCGAGGTGACTGCAGGCTGGAAGCCTGCGGTACTGAGCGCCTTGTGCAGTGGTGCTGGCACGCCGCTCGTGCGCTCTGGGCCAGGCCCGGCATTTATGCCGGGTCTCAAACGCTGGCAGTCTGCGCCCAGCCCGGGTTCAGCGGGCTTCTCCTAGGCTGGGTTCACCCCCGAACATTGCGCCCTGCTCGGAGCCAAGGACCGCACCGTCGCCTGCGTAATGCTCACGCTGCCTGCAAGCACCGGTCATGATGGAACTCAGGTGTGTTTAACTATCTGAGCCAACTTCGCGGTAGTTGCGCCAATACGGCGCCTCGCGTTCCAGGTCAGATTCCGATTGATCCTGTGCGCGTCTGAAAACCACCATCGAGAACCCCGGTCAACCGGGGTCACCAGGTTCAGGCAAACCGCTGTCAACCCGGCATAAATGCCGGGCCTAGCGCTGGTGTGCCAGCCATATCGCCGACAGAGCTGGCCGTCGGCTCCCTCAATGACGGTCCACCCGATGCCTTAGGCTGACACCAGGCCGACACGTTCGTTGAACTGCTCTATAAGCTGATCCCACTCCGGCGCCTGGGCAAAGGTCTCGGTCCAGAAGTCGGGGGCCCACAGGCGGCGTAACTCCTCGACATCGCGGCCCTGCTGTTCGACCCAGGTGAAGTACTTGAAGTTGTGCAGGGTGCGGCGATCGCGGAAGGTGAGCTCGCGCAGGTGGTCGGGGCCGATGCCTTCGAGGTAGCGGGCGAAGTGTGCTTCCGCGTTGGTGGTGCGGTAGGTGCCGTGCTGCTGGCCCAGCTCGGCCAGGCGCGAGGCGTACAGCTCGGCGGAATCCGTCAGGCAGGTGAAGATGACGTCCCGCGAGTCCATTTCGTAATACTGGGCGGTCTTGATCGCGGCGACCAGGTTGCAGATGGCCGATATGCCCAGCGAGGGCAGCTCTTCAACCAGAGTTGCAGGAACGCCGCGGTCTAACAGCGTCTGCTGCCCGGCCGGCTCGTTGAACAAGCGCAGCAGACACATGCACTGCTCGTCGTCAATGGCCACCACCAGGTCGGTGTTGCGCACGTTGTGTATCCAGGGGATGTGCTTGTCGCCGATACCCTCGATGCGGTGGCCGCCGAAGCCGCACTCCAGCAGCGTGGGGCACTGCAGTGCCTCCGTGGCCACCACCCGCAGCAGCGGGAACCTGGTCCGCAGGTAGTCTCCCGCCGCGATGGTGCCGGCCGACCCGGTGGCCGAGACGTAGGCCGCCAGCCGATCGCCGTCCCGCGACAGGTGCCCGAAGATCTCCTCGACGATCCCGCCGGTCATCTCGTAGTGCCAGACGGCGTTACCGAACTCCTCGAACTGGTTGAAGATCACGCAATCGGGCCGGGTCTGGCGAATCTCCCAGCACTTGTCGTAGATCTCTTTGACGTTGGACTCGCAGCCCGGCGTGGCGATGACCTCGGCCCCGATCGATTCGAGCCACTCGAAACGCTCCCGGCTCATCTCTTCCGGCAGAATGGCGACCGCGGTACAAGCCAGCAGGGCGCAGTCAAACGCCCCGCCGCGGCAGAAGTTGCCCGTCGAGGGCCAGACCGCCTTCTGGGTGGTGGGGTCAAACTGGCCGGTGACCAATCGCGGCACCAGGCAGCCGAAGCCGGCCCCCACCTTGTGGGCCCCGGTGGGAAAGTGCTTGCCCACCAGCCCGACGATGCGGGCCTCCACACCGGTCAGCGCCGGCGGGAACTCGATCCAGTTGCCCTGCCCGAACCCGCCGCCACTGGCCGCGGGCTCGTTCTTCCAGGTGATCCGAAACAGGTTCGACGGATCGACGTCCTGCAGGCCGACGCCGGGCAACTTCTCCGTAATGGCCGCGGGAATGAGCTCCGGGTTCTTCTGCTGGGCGAAGGTGGGGATGACGATGCCGCGCTCGCGACAGCGGCGGGCGGTTGACTCGAGTACCTGTTCGTTCACTGAATGGGTCATGCGCCGCGTTCCGCTATCACGATGAAATCGACCGAGGCATCGGGGTCGAAGGCGGAGCGGTCGTAGGCGCCGTGGGTGGCCAGCACGGTAAGGCCGGCCTCCCCGCACCATCCCAGCAGCTCCTCGGGGTCCATCGGATAAATGCTGCCGCCGCCGGCAAATTGCTGCCAGGTGCCGTGCTTCCAGAAGGTGATGTTGGTGACATCGACCCGGCCGTTACGTCCGGCGGAAGCGTCATCCACGAATTGAAAGCAGCGGGCCGACACGTACTCGGTGCCATCCACTTCCGCCAGCCGCGGACCGCGCACACAGGGGAAGTCCTTCCGCATCAGCGGGAAGTTCAGCACCTGCAGGAACAGTCTCCCGCCGGGGCGCAGGACCGCGGCGAAGCTGGCCACCGCCTCTCGGGCGGCATGCTCGCTGCCGGCACTCGCAAGCGAATTGCCGATGCAGAACACGCCATCCATCCTGTTTGCGTAGTGCTGGGGCAGATCGGCGTAAGCCCGGAGCACGAAGTCCGCCCTCACGCCCCACTTGGCCGCCAGACGATGGGCGTAGTCGATCATCGACTGCGAGAGATCGGCGCCGATTACGGTGTACCCCTTCTCGGCCAGGGCGATCACCTGCCGCCCTACGCCACAGCCGGCGTCCAGCACCCCGCCCGCGGCTGGCGGACCGAACACCTCGCACAGCACCGGCACCTCCCGCCGCAGGCGAGCGTCCCAGTTAATGCCACGGTCGTACCACTCCGGCGAATCAAACATGCTTCGCGAGGAAGCGCCGGCGTGGTCGGGGTCAGCTCGATCGGGGTTGGGGGCTCCGTTCATGATCGTACTGTTCCAAAACTCCGGCGGGAATGCAAGGACGGTGCCGACCTGGACAGGCGTCCCGGTCGACGCGCCGCCCTGCGGCAGACGCAGTTAGGGCCGGCGATGCCCGTAGCATCGCGGGACGGAATCGACGGACGACCAAGGTCCGATTGCGAGTTCGGCAGGCATTAACAGACGCACACGCCGGACGGCTGGTGGAGTGGAGGATTCGCTGCCCGGAGTCTTATATTGTTGTCCGGGAGCAGTTATCGCCCCCGCCGGCTTGCCGAGCCTGGGGGCAGCGGCGTTTCCTGATTGCGAACCGCTCCCGGATTGCCGATGAATTTCACGGACTACGCTATGCGTTTCGCCAAGGAGACGGCCATGCGGCGCCTACGCCTTTCACTCGCGTTGACGGGAGTGCGCTTCACCGGGTGCCAGTTCACCGCGAACCCGAACGACGCCGGCACGATTCCCGACACACAGTTCCTGCGCCCGGCGCGCGAGCCAGTCACCGGAACCTGGGTAGCGGCCTGGACCAATCCGGAGGGCTTCCAATTCAGCAGTGTCGCGGACCAGCCGGAGGAGACCGAATAGGCTCCTGCGGCGAGTGATTGGCCGCTTCATGCCGCCTGCCGGCTGATTGGCCGGGCGGGCGCATGGTGGGCAAACTCCGCGCCTTGGCCCCCCACTGCTCGTATTGAGTCCGCGCCCCCTTGCCCGCAGTTCCACTGTCCCGCCACAACAGGTTATTCGCGCTAAACCCTTGCCATTGCCGGGAAGCGAACGCGTCAGCCGGCGGGCACGTCCGCGCAGGCTGCAGCCAGCGGCTCGAGATAGACGCGATAGCGCTGCCCCGCTATTGAGAACTTGGACGGGCAGCCGTCTTGACGCGCCTCCCGGTAGGGCGGCATGATCTCCACTCGGTCACACGTCACTTGCGGACATTGCCACCGGAAGTGAGACCCTGGGTTCCTGGAGATCCTGCGATGACATCCGGCACACAGGTCAGGCGGATAGGAGTCATGAGCGGCGGCGGGGACTGCCCCGGCCTGAACGCGGTGATCCGAGCCATCACCAAGACGGCGGTTCACAATCACGATCTGGACGTGTGGGGCATCGAGGACGGTTTCCTGGGCCTGATCGAGAACCGCATACGCCCCTTGAGCTATGACGACGTGTCCAACATCCTGCTGCTGGGCGGCACGATCCTGGGGGCCTGCAACAAGTCTGACCCTTCC
>JANQGB010001053.1 GCA_028277545.1 Phycisphaerae bacterium
GTGGTCTCGCCCGATGATCGTGACGGTGGCCAGTAGCGGATCGCCGGTCGCGGCGACCGTAACCAGACCGCGAACTCCGATGAGGCAGGTTTCGAGGTAAGCCAGCATCGACTCACGGTTGTCGTCCCAGTAGTTGGGAATCTGGGAAGCGGGGGGCTGCTTGGTGTTGCCGATCTCCATGGTGACTGCGTTGCAGCCGCGGTAGCGGTAATTCCAGTCCTGCATGCCGCCGTCGATGGAGTACCAGTCCGCACCGTTGGTGATGCCGTGATAGAACGACGGGCTGTTCCACATGGGCAGGTTGTAGCGCGAGTATTGCTCGCTCATGTAGATGAACATGTTGTCGTAGGGCGTCGGGGAGTAGGTTGAGCCCAGGCCGTCGTTGTCGAAGGGGTAATTGGCCACCAGTGCCCCGCCGTGGAAGTTGGCCGCACAGGTGAACGACTCTCCGACGCTCCAGTTCATAATGACCTGCACCTCCACCGCCCGGCCGTCAGGGGTTTCGGGCTCGCCGATTGAACCCTCCGGGAAGTTGCGGTTCAGATCGATGCCCTGGAGGTTGTACCGTGTTCGCGGCGAACGATCGTAACCGTCCGGGTTCATCAGCGGCACAATCCACAGATCGATCTCGTCGATGATCCTGGTGGCCTGCGGATCGCTGCCGTAGTTGGTCAGCAGCAGGTCGATGAGCTTCATGCACATGGTGACGCCCACGATCTCGTCGCCGTGCATGGTGGAGACGTACTTGAACTCCGGTTCATCCTCCTCGAGGGGCATGTTGTCGGAAATGCGGAGCGCCCACAGATGCCGGCCCTGATAGCTCAGGCCCAGATCGTATCGCTTGCAGAGGTCGGGGTACGTCGCTTCGTAGCCCGCCAGCGTTGGCCCGATGTCGGCGTAGTCGATCCAGGTCTCCGCCCCGGCCAGCGTGGAGACGCCCAACAGCGTGACCAGTCCGGCCGCGACGACGAGCAACTTACGGCTTGTCATTATCCCACTCCAAAGACGTTAGCACGGGTCTGTCGCCCGGGCTCGAAGCCGGGCGGACCAGTCACTGCTCCGCGATTTCCTATCTCTCTGCGGTGGCCGGTAGGTCCGGGAATACCCCCACAATCTTCCCCCCCGTTGTAGCGCCGACGCCGCGCTCCGTCGGGCCGGTCACACCCGGGCCGCTGCGGTGGCTTTCTGAGGAAGCTCGCTCCGGCAGTTGTCTCACTGCCCGAGCGAACCTGGCCTGCGCGGCCTGTCGATTGGCGACCATTATATCTGTAATGGCGGATCAGAACAAGCGGCCGACCGGCCGACCTATCGGACGCAGCCTGTCCCGGCAGAATCGGCTGGTGCGTGTCTTGCAGTTGCGGGTTACAGAAGAACGCTCACAGTTGACTGGCTGAACACGGCGCCGAACGGCCAGCGGCCCGGCGCCCCGGCGCTACGAGGTCGGGCGGGCCGCAGCGATCGCCTCGCGCTGGATCGTGAGCCATTGCACTACGCGGTCGAGAGTCGGGAACCGGGCAACCAGGGCCAACAGGGCTGCCAGGGCACACACCAGGGCAAGCGTCTTGCCCTCCAACATGTAGGCCACGCAGGCAAACAGCGCCGCCCCCTCTGCCATGGCGGCAACGATGACGGTGCGCGTCTGCAGAACGTGACACAGCGGCCCGGTATCACCGAGGCGCTCCATACTCTCGGCCGAGAGACCCGCGACTGGGCGCCGCCTGAACGTGCCCGACGCAATGCTCCGCAGTTGTGATTGGGTGAGCAGGTTGCCAACAACTACGCTGCTCGCCAGGCAGCTCACGGTCAGCGCGACAGACAGATACGTGATCAGCGGCATCTCGCCCAGTTGCCGGGCGGACATCGCGCCGGTCTTGTGCAGCACGACAACGCAAACCAGAAAGGCCGCGCAGCCGGCAATCATGGCTCCCACGATGATCTGCAGACTTCGCGCCAGCGGGCTGACATTCTGGCGCAGGTCAGTGTCAAACATGTGTGCAAGCTCCGTACAGGTCGGCGAGGGCGTACTCGCTGCCGTCGATTTGACCGGCGCCGATCACGTTGATCCGGCGCCCGTCAGTGCTCCTTGCCCTGGTATCCCTTGTTGTCGGTCTTGATCTTGATTCGGTCGCCGTTCTTGATGAACAGGGGCACCTGGACGGTCACCCCGCTGGCGAGCTTAGCCTCCTTGTAGACGTTGCTCGCCCCTCCGGAGTGTTCGACCGGCGCGGTGTCCACCACTTCGAGCGCGACCGTAGACGGCAACTGCAGGGAGGCGATCTGACCGTCGATGGTCAGAAAGCGGTAGGTCTCTTCCTCGACCAGAAACGGCTTGGCGTCCTCGAGCATATCTGCGCCGAGGGTGTACTGTTCATAGGTCTCGTTGTCCATGAAGACATGGTCTTTGCCGGCGGCATAGAGGTACTGCATCTGCCGGACTTCGCTGGCGACCTCCTCGAACTTGCCCAACTCGTCGAGTGTGCGTTCTGTCGAGCGCCCGCCGCCCAGCGCCCCCAGCTTGACGTGAACGGTAGGCCGCTGTTTGCCGGTCTGGGCCACTCGATAGTCCAACACCGTGTAAACATGCCCCTCGTGCCGGATAACCATGCCCTTGTGGAGTTGATCGGTCTGCGACATCGCGCACCTCCAGCCTGAAGAAGTGAACTGGTACTCTGAAGTGTTGCCTACGAAAGGGCTGCCGTCAAATACCGTCCCCGAGATTGCGCACCCGCGGGGGGCCGCGTCTCGGGGCCGCCTGATCTGTTCAGCAGCGTCGCGAGGCTGTCGCTACCTGCCGCGCTGGAGCGTCTGTCAGGCGTTCATGTCCGACCAGCGTTTGGCCATCTGCCCGAAGATCGCCAGGGCGATGGCGGCCAGCACGCCGATCGCGGCGAATGGTATCCAGACGTAGTACTGCGGATCGTACGTCTCCCACAGAATCTGCGTTACCTCCGGCCCCTCTTTGCCGAGCACTTCCTGCAATTTGGCGAAGGCCTCGGTGCGCGGCACGCCTGCCGCCTTCTCCAGGGTGTTGATGTCGCCGTCCCACGTTTTCCCGTCGCCGAAGGGGGTGTGTTCCAGGAGGTACTTGAGGGCCAGCGTCGCTTTCTCGCCAACGCGGGCGTAGATCTTGCCCGCGAGGTAGTTGCCGAATCCGCCGCCAATGCCCACCGGAATGTTCACGTACCCCAGGTACAAGCCCTTCTTGCCAGGCGGCGCTATCAGGCCCAGGTACTGGTTCTTCTTTGGCCCGGTGAGCATCTCGCCCAGCGAGAAGAAGACAATGCCCAGCAGCAGCATCCAGCCGTTGCCCGTCAATCCTGCGATCAGCACGCCGACGGTCGCCCCCAGCATGCCCAGGAACATGCAGGACAGCGTGCGCATACGCCGGACCAGCCAGGACACCGGCACGATAAGCGCGATGATCATGAACGAGTTGAGTGAGATGAGCACCACCTGCGGCACGCGCAGCGTTCCGTCGGGGCCGAACTCCTTCCAGGCGCTGAAGGGCCAGAAGTCCGGGATATGACCGGCGATCATCGAACTGTCTATCCAGTCCTCGATGAAGTTAGGCTGCAGATCCCAGAGCTGGTACATCATCGCCCAGAAGCACGACATGATGAGCAACCAGGCTACCAGGCGTGCCTCAAAGATGTTTCTGAACGTTTTCCACAGAACTTCGAAGGGACTGGCGGTTTTGGAAGCCCCGCTGGCGACGTCGGGGAACCGCAGCGTGCAGAACAGATTGATGACGGTGAACCCTGCACAGGCCAGGAACAGATTCCGCCATCCTTCGGCCGAGTGTGGTTCGCCCAGCAGCATGGGAGCGATCAGGTGGCCGAAGAACGATCCCACGTTTACGATCCAGTAGAAGATACCCCAGCCCAGTGAAGACGTTTCCGTGGTGAGCGTGTGGGCCAGCGTACCCTGCAGGCCGGGTTTGAAGAACGCCGTTCCGATGGCCAGGACCGCAACGCCGCCGAAGAAGCCGGCGTAGCTATGGAGAAACGCCATCATCAGGTAACCGGTGGCGTTGAGTACCATCGAGAACCTGATCATCCTGCGGTAGCCGTAGCGGTCGGCCAGGCCACCGGTGACCATGGGAAAGATGGATTGGAAGATAAACCACCAGAGGAAGATCCAACCCTTGTGCTCGGCGGTCAGGTGCAGACCTCCGGGGTCATCCGCCTGCATGATGTAGATGGCGGCCATGGGGCGCAATGTGTAGTACGCCAGCCGCTCCCAGGCCTCGATGACGTTGCAGAACCAGTACGTGCCGTTGAATCCCCACAACCCGCCTTTCGACGCCTGGGAGGTCTCGCCAGTCGTGTCCTCGCTCATGGATCCTCCTGCAGAACCACCGGGGCCATCTTGCCGACCGTCCTCCGGCGTGCCCCCAATGCACGTTTGTCTAACGAGCCGTTGGTGATACGCTGGCATGAGTGCCTAGCCCGCGGTCTCGCTCCCGACGGACACGGGATGCCACGCGCTTCAGCAGCCGGAACTGAGCCGGCTATAGGGTGCGAAGGAGCACTCGGGCACCTGCCAGACAGCGATCACCGCGCGAACCAGGGCACACTTTGCGCTGTTACGGCGGGCTTGGCAAGATTAGCGCTGACCGACCGTCCGGAGACTACTTGGGCGGGAGTACGGAGTCCTGGTAGTTGATGATGCTCTCGATCCGCCAGGTGAGGCCGTCGAAGGTGGCCGCCATGGCGGACGAGGAGTAGAAATCGATCTCGCTGATGGCCGGCGCCAGGGCCTGCGGGAGCGTTAGGATCATCTTCAGTACATGCATGTCCGGCTCGTTGGGCACCAGGGCACTGGCCATCCCGATGCCGTAGAACAAGTTGGACAGGTCCTGCCCCATGTTGCTCAGGTCACTGAAGGACACCGACGAGATGTTGCCAGTGGGCAGAGCGCCTTCACGCATGAAACGCTCGGAGGTGGTGATGCGCGGCAGCTTGCCATCCTCGGTGTCCAACACCTTGTTGATTGCCGCCGCGGAACTGCCCAGTACCAGCCACTTGTCGTGCAGGCCTACGACGGGCTGAATCTGGTAACTCATCAGGATGGGGTGCATCAGCCGGTGGAAGCCCTCCGCCCGGATATCCGGTGCGGGAATCTTGTTGAGGGGGATGTTCGTATACCGCTGCGAGACATCCACGTCCAGCCTGGCGATGGCGGCATCGACCTTCTGGCGGGCCAGGGCCGCGTCCTTCACCCGAATCAGCAGCACGCTGTCGCCGGCGCCGAACGGGCTCACGCCGTCGCTGGGGAACGAGACCGCTATCGTCTCGCCACTGAGCCAGTCGAACAGGTCGGCCTGGACGTCAAACCCCAGGCTCTCCTGTACGCCCTGCCACTTGGCGAGGATCTCCTGCCCATTGGGTATGTCGTTGCCGATGATGTCCAGGGCCAGCGCGTACAGCGCGCCCCAGTCGATTGCCACTGACGCACTGAAGGAGGTGGCATCGGCGGGGACGAACCGTAGGGGGTCTTCCAGCGGCTGGCGATTGGTGAAGACGCGGGCAAACGGCGCGTCCTTGCATTCCGGACGCACAACGGCAATGGTATCCGACCGCTCCTGGGCCCCGTCAGTCTGGCGCACGGTCAGTACGTAATCGAAGACGTCGAAGCGCTTGAAGACGTTGAGCAGAATCTCCTTCTCGGGGGGACTCTTGGAGCCAGGCGGGACGTTGCCCATCACGCCCTCGAACAAGGCCCGCATGTCCGCAAACATGGCCCGGCAATCGATGAAACTGACCATGTCCTCGGGTGGAGCGAGTGAGGCGAGTGCGCGTTGGAAGCGCGGACTGTCGACAACCGATCCCGCGCCCGGCTTGCCCAGCATCAGGCCCAGGACTTTCTTGGTCACCGGGCGGCAGGTGCAGAGGCCGACGACGTCGCCGCGACCGAAGATCTCCAAGCTGAACGGCGCGCCGGGCAGATCCATGGTCCAAACCTGGATGTCGCCGATAGTGGCCTTGTCGACACAGAGGGTGTCAGAAAGCGACGCGCCGTGTTCCAGGATGGCGGCCAGGGCGGCCAGGTTCTTCGGGCCGGTCCCCGGGGCGCCCTGGCACAGTAGCAGGTGACTGGGCAGCGGAGACATCTGGGCCGCGAACGCGAACTCTCGGGCAATCAGATCGTTCCAGGACACCTGCGAGATCAGGCCGGTGGTGGCGGCCCACTGGCGCTCGAACTCCTCTTGCGCTACGCCACTGCAGAGCTGCCCCATCAGGCCTTTGAAGCCATTGATCAGCGTGTCCGTATCCACGGCCGCAAGGACGCGCGCCCATTGGGCATCGATGCCGGCGCGCTCCGGGCTGTACACGCCGTGCGTATAGACCCAGCAGGAGTCTGGTACGTAGCGGCCAAGAGTGAAGTTATCGGGAAGTTGCTCGGATATTGCCTGGCCCGAGATGGCGCCGAGAAGCGCCAGGGCCAAACCAACGGTCTTGGAGTTGCGGGTCATCAAGCGATTTCCTGAGAGCGTCCGCGGTCAGGCACGGGGCAGTCGGCGAGTAGCGCCGCACCGCGATCGCCGCCCCCGGGAGCCGGGGGCAATCAATCCTAATTTTCCCTTCCATATGAGCATACAAGCGTCTTCGACCGCTCACCACCGTGCCTGTGTTGATACTTGTGCGAAATTGTCGCAGCGGCGGCGGGTTGCGTTGTCGCCGCCGACACCCCTATTATCCGGACTAGTGCTATGGTGATCCAGTCGATCGCCGACGATCCGGACCTCCGGCGCCTGTGCCGGTGGCTGGACCAGGGAGGACGAGGTGTGGCCCGGGTCTCGGGCCTGTGGGGGTCCTCTGCGCCGATGGTGATTGCGCTGGCGGCCGCCGCTTCGCCGCGGCCCTTTCTGTACGTCACCGCCCACCTCGACGACGCCGACGACGCCCAGGACGATCTGGAGCTCTTCTCGCCGGGGCCGTGCCACCTGCTGCCGGCCTGGGAGGCGGTCCCTGGTAAGGGTCCGGCCAGCGGCGAGATATATGCCGAGCG
>JANQGB010001061.1 GCA_028277545.1 Phycisphaerae bacterium
ATCCTGAGTTCGTATTCACCGCCGGCCGCCTACGCCCAGCGTATCGGCGGCGCCGGCAACTTCGTCGCGGTCACGGCCGAGGCCGACGAGGCCTACGACGCTCTCTATCTCGTCGATCTGCCCAACCGTACCCTGCACGTCTACATTCCCGCCCGTGACAACGCCGGGAAACTAGAGTATGCCGGCAGCCGCGACCTGCAGCGTGACTTCCGCGGCGCCCAGTAGCCGCCAGGAGACAATGATATGAATTCAACCAAGAACCTCGCCATCGGCGTACTGAGCACTACCGCGGTGATCCTCCTGGTCGGCCTGATCCTGCTGCACAGCAAGCCAGAACCCGCCTACGGAGGCGGCATGACCGCCCAGGGTGGCGACTACCTCCTGGTTACAGGCCAGATTCAGCGCAACGAGCAGGCCCTGTACGTGATCGACGCCGGCGCCCACCGCATGATCGCCTACCGATTCGATCTGGCCCGCAAGCAGATCAAGATCATCTCCGGCCTGGATTTGAACAAGATCGGCGGCGGCGACGACGACAGTTCGGGCAAGCGGCGTAGCGGCAGAGGCCGGCGCGGCGGGCGATAGCCCGGAGTACGCGCCGGAAGGGCCTTCAACTGCAATGTCCGGCCCGAGACGTCCGACCAGAGTCTTACCGAAGGGCGAGCACTGGTTCGTGCGCCGCTGGCCACAGATTCACTTGCCGGCCTGACCCAGAACCATGGCGGCCTGACCAGAGACCGGCATTTGGGCTGCTATAGAGCACCGCCAGAGCCGCCCCACCGGCCAATGCAACAGAACATACATTATCGGACGTTGAAAATCGGGCGCGAAAAGGGCGATCCAAGGCTCCCAGAGGTTCCTTACAGCCCCCGCCACTGATGTGCCTGGACGCCCCGGACCGAACTCGCCCCTGTTCAATCGATACACCGCAACAGCCGCAAGCTGATCCGGAGTCTGGCGATCCGTGGATTGTCTCTGCCTGCCCACATGGTTCGGGGAATCGCCCGCCGCCCGCTATTCTGTCCGCTTTTCAGGATCGAAACCCCCTGATGGAGACCGCGCCAGACCGCCGCGAGACTCCTGCTTCGTGTGACAGCTTGGACAGCCCGCATCGGATGGTGGCTGCCGTACTGGTCAGGCGCGGCCGGCGGACGGTGCGCCAGGACTCAGGACTACTGTCGTCTCTCAGATCTGCCGGCAGTTTCTATTGACGCGGATTTGCTACGTCGTCGACGTTCGGGCGTCCGCGCGAACTGAAGTACGTGGTGCATTACGATCCAGCGTACCGCGGCACGGCACCAGACACGTCGGTCCGATGAAGCGACGCCACGTTCGTCCGGTGGTCACCGGGAGTCAACAGGCGGCTGCGGCCTGGCGCGGGCGTCCTTGGCTAGCCCGGGAAGCGCCAGGGCCACCAGCAGCACATTACGGCCACCGCAGGTCAGGTCGTAGAGATCCCGTTCTTTGGGCCGAATCAGGCCAGCCAGGCGCAACTGGGCGATGTGATGGTACAGCGGGCCCGCCAGCAGTCCCGTGGCCTTGCGGAGTGCTTGGTAAGTGGCCGGCCCTTCCAGGAGCTTCGCCATCAGCTTCACGCGATGGACGCTGCCCAGCGCCGCCAGCAGGTCGGCCACGGCCCGCACCCGGGATCGCGACGCGTACCGCTTGGCCAACTTGACCGCCCCGCCGGCTCCGTCCTCGGCCCGTCCGCCTGCCAGCCGCCGAGTCTGATCCGCCACCGTCCAGGCCACGTCCCAAGGCCCGCCAGCACCCTCGGCAATGGCCGCCACCGCTCCCAGGCCCTCGCCAGCCGAAGCGCCCAAGGCCGGCAGCGCCGCCCGTAAGACGCGCCGGGCATCTGCCTCCCGCTCCGCGGTGCGACGCCCTTTCCCCCGGCGCGCAGCCGAGACTCCAGCCTTTACCGAACGTTTCACCGATTGAGCCGCCGGCCGCCCATCCGCTACGGACTTGACAGCAGCCGCCCGTCTTGCCTGGCCCCGCTTCTTGACCGGCTTCTTGCCCCCCTTCCGGGCCGGCCGGGGGCCTTCCTTACCCCCCTGTCGTCCTGTCCTGGTACCGCCATCGGCACGCTTCTGACCGCCCGAACGACCGTTTGAAAGGACCCGCTCGCCAGATTGAGCATGCATAATGTTCTCCTAGTCTTCTGTGGTACTGTTATAACAGTATATTATCATATTGTGTGTCGGGCAAGTTCTCGGGCATCTGGCGCGTCGGGCATTACCTGCGGGCATTGGCTGACCGCCGGCACGGATTGATCCGGTGAGCCATACGCGCCGCTGGCGCCCGGCGATGCCGCGCGCGGCCGGCACTGCGGACGGCCCCCGACCATGCGGACGGCTGCGGACCGTGATCGTGTAGCTCGTGTTGCTAGAGCAGCTTGGCGACCAGAAGAATGGCTAGTAGCAGAGCCAGGCACCAGGGCGCGGCACCGATGGCGGCCACCCCTAGAGGAATGTAAGGGCTGCGCCTTTCGTCGGCGCTGCTGCTGACAGCTTCGTCCAACTCCGCAAAGAGGGAGTCGTAGGGCAGGCTCCGGCAGGCTTCCAGATCCTCGAGCATGCGTCCCGCGTGTTGATACCGTTCTTCTGCCACCGGAGCGCACGCGGTAGCCAGCACCTTGTTAAGCCGATCCAGGTCCCAGTTGTCGCTGGTCTCACTGAGCGACTCCGGAAGACTCGGGCTCTCGGCGCTCGCCTCGGGCACAACGAGTTCGTAGAGCACACGCCCCAGGGCGTAGGTGTCAGCAGTAAAATCCATGCGTTTGTCCGGCGGCATGTAGTCGGGAGTGCCCACCTGGCTCGGCGTGGCCGTGTTGGTGGTAATCATGCCGATGTCGGCCAGCTTGGGTTGCCCTTCGATGAAGACGATGTTGGCGGGCTTGATATCCCGGTGGGCCAGGCCCACCGCGTGAAGCCGAAACAGGCCGCGCAGCAGGCGGATGACCACCTCGACAGCCGTATCCAGCCGCACCGACCCGCTGCTGAGAACATCCTGCAGAGTCAGCGGGCGATAGTGCTCCGGCAGGTTGTCGCGTACCGGTTTCCGGCCGCCGGCGTCGTCGGCCAGCTCCATGGTGTAATACAGAGTGTCGCCGCGGACCCCCACGTGAAATACCTGGATGAGGTTGGGGTGCTTCTCGACGTGGCGGCAATAGGCCTCCAGGGCGGTGGACTCGCGGCACCGAACAGCCGCAGAACGCAGCCGTCCCAGGTCTATGGCCTTCAGGGCCCGGAACACGCCTACCCGGTCCTTCACCGCCCAGACCGTGCCGTAGGCTCCTTCGCCACACAGTCGAACCCGCTGATAATCAGGGATGTCCCAGGTGTGCCCCGCCTGGAAGGCCACATCCGTGCCTGCATCTGAGGGCGTGGCGTCCTCTTCGACCACCGCCGACACCTCCATGCGTACCGCCGCGCGAATGACACGCGAATCGAGGCATTGGGTCCGAAAGGCCTCCAGGGCCTTGGCGCACGTCGGGCATTCAAGCACGTGGGCCAGGACCGCGTTGGCCCGATCATCGGCCAGTTCGCCGGCTTCCAGCTCGCGAAGTTGATCCTGCTCGGGACAGGACGGCATCTCAGAGAAGTCCTTCCGCCAGGGCGGCAAAACGCTTCTTGAGCCGCTCCATCACGCGGTACTTGGCGACGTAGATCTGGTTCGGCGTCATATCCAGGCGGTCCGCGATCTCCGGGACCGGCAGCTCCCGAATCACGTAGAGTTCGAAGGCCTCGTAGGTGACGGGGCTGATCTCGCTACGAATCTGGTTGAGGCAGTATAGCAGATGCGTGCGGTTCCACTGGCGTTCCCACAACAGGGCCGGATTGTCCTCCCGGGTCTGCTCGCGCTCGAAGTCCGCGGTTCGCGCGGGATGCTCGCGGTGGCGTTTGCGGAGCCGGTCCGCCACTTTGTGGTCCACCATCCCGCGCAGCCAGGCCCGAAAGCCGACCCGGCGCTGAAATTCCTGGATGCCCCCGGCGATGGCCGCCATGCACTGCTGGGCGATTTCGTCGGCCTCATCGCCTCGCAGGCCCCGCGCCAGGGCGTAGCGCAGCAGCATGGGCCGATACAGTCGGTCAAACTCCTCCCAGGACGGACCGTCCTCGAGATTCTTGATCCGCCCCAGCAGGCTCGAGCGCGTTCGCGACATAGGCTCTCCCGTATCACCCCCCCCTCTCAACCACAGATC
>JANQGB010001171.1 GCA_028277545.1 Phycisphaerae bacterium
CGATGGGAGGCGTGCGACGACCTACCTGGCTGGGAGACCTGTTCTACTGCGACGAACAGAGCGGTGTGATGGAGTTCTGGCCTGGTCTCCCGCCGGTCGCCGGTAGCCAGCCGCGAGATCCCAAGCGCGACGACCTGCTGCGCAATCGGGTCAGCGGTAACCTGACCGCCCATCTGCTGCTGGCCGAAGTCGTCCCGCCTACAACCGAAACCGTTCTATTGCCCGATCACATCGCCGAAGACCCTGTGTTGTTGGCCTACCTGGTTACCGAGTCCTTCGAACCTGGACCGGTTATCGTGGCGGCATCGCTCGATCTGGATCGGCTGTGGAGCAGCCTGCTGGCCCCGTTAGTATCTTCCAAGTCCGATCGTGTTCAACTGGTGCCTGCGGACTCTCCGCCGGGCGAATGGCTTCATCCACTCACGCCGGCCATGCCCTTCTGGGCCTTTGAGCCTACCGCCACGTTCGTTCAGGCCCAGCAGGCAGCCGTTCGCCGCCAGACCGGAGTCTTCGTGGCTATAACGGTAATGGCACTCGTTGCCCTGCTGGTCGTGGTCTGGGGGCTGATGCAGGTGGTCCAGCGGCACGTTGCTCTGTCGCAGCTAAAAAGCAGCTTCGTGGCCGACGTGTCCCACGAACTCAAAACACCGCTGGCCTTGATCCGGCTGTTTGGCGAGACCCTGGCCGAGGGCCGGGTGACGGATCCTGACAAACAGAAAGAGTACTACGAGATCATCAAGCGGGAGAGCACTCGGCTCACCCACCTTATTAACAATATCCTCGATTTTTCGCGGATCGACGCCGGCCGCAAGGAATACAAGATGTCGCCCATCGACATCGGTGAGGTCATCCGCAGCACCTACGACTCCTACCGCTTCGACCTGGACCATAACAACTTCGAGCATCGACTGACTATTGAGGACAATCTACCCACAATCCATGCCGACGCGGACGCCATGTCCCAGGCGGTGCTCAACCTGATGAGCAACGCCCTGAAGTACTACGAGGAGGAGCGCTACCTGGCTGTCTCGGTGGCGTCGGAGACCCGCCGCGGCCGGCATGGCGTTCTGATTAGTGTCGAGGATCACGGCATCGGCGTGCGACCGGACGTACGGCGGCACCTGTTCGAGGGTTTCTACCGGGTAGCGGACGACCGAGTTCGCAAACGGCGTGGGGCGGGGCTGGGGCTGGCGGTGGTCAAACACATCGTCGATGCCCACGGCGGCAGTGTCTCCGTGGAATCGAGACTGGTCAAAGGCAGTACTTTTCGCATATTCTTACCGGAGAACCAGGAAGGGGACGCCAGGCCGATGCCTCGCGGCGAACGCGACCAGGCCACAGGCCAGTAGACGTCGACCTGGCGAAGCGACTCGCAGCACGACGCGTCAGTGGCTCAGAATCGGCCGCTGTGCGTCTGTGTCTGGTTGCCTGTGTACGTTGAGCCTCGTTGCCTCTGACCAGGAAGGAACTCGACAAGATGGCCAGAATCCTGATCGCCGAAGACGAGCCGGACATGCTGATGGGACTGCGGGACAACCTCCAGTTCGAGGGCTACGAGACTCTGGAGGCCACCGACGGAGAGGCGGCGCTTCAGCTCGCCGCCGACCAGCGGCCTGACCTGATCCTGCTGGACGTCATGATGCCCAAGCTGGACGGACTCGAGGTCTGCAAGCGGGTGCGCGAGTCCGGCTCCACCGTGCCCATCCTGATGCTGACCGCCAAGAGCCAGGAGATGGACATCGTTCGCGGCCTGGAAGTCGGGGCCGACGACTATATCACCAAGCCTTTCGGCGTTCGCGAACTCCTGGCCCGCATAAAGGTCGCCCTCCGCCGCAGCGGCGTGGGTCCCTCGATGTCCAAGGTCCTGCACATCGGAGAGGTCGAGGTGGATCTGGTAACCGGAAAGGTCCAGCGCGGGGAAGAGACCTTCACCATGGGCCACTTCGAGATCGAGATCCTCAAGATGCTGGTCGAGCACGCAGAGCAGCCAGTGGAACGCAACAAGTTGCTCGACGAAATCTGGGGCCTGGGCGCCTATCCCACCAACCGCACGGTGGACAACCACATAGTCTCACTGCGGCGCAAGATCGAGAAGGACGCCAAGCACCCCAAGCATATCGTGACCGTACACAGCATCGGGTACAAGTTCGTACCGTAGGGACGGAACGAGCTACCCTACCCTGTTTATGTGGCACCGGCATCCTGCCGGTGAGAGCAGTTTCTGTTGCTTTAGTGTGCCACCTGCATCCTGCCGGTGAGAGCAGTCTCTGTTGCTTTAGTGTGTCACCGGCATCTTGCCGGTGGGCTGCCTCTTTTGTCTCTTTGACGTCTCGCAGTCTCGAGGCATCAGCTTTCGACGTCTCAGCTCTCCCGGACCGTGGCGCCGACATCCTGTCCGCGCAGCGGACGCTACGTAGTGCCACCACGTGACGTCACCACGGCCTTGCCTTCTTCCACGTTGACGCTCAGCAGCATCGCAGCACCCAACACGAAGAAAGTAACCAGAAAGAGGATGGCCAGTCGGGAGCTGTCGGTTATGTCGCGTACCACGCCGAAACAGATCGGCCCGGCGAAACTGCCCACCTTGTTGAATATGGAGAAGAAGCCGAAAAACTCAGCGGAGTGCCCCTCAGGAATCATCGAGGCGTACAGCGACCGGCTCAGGGCCTGGGTGCCGCCCTGCACCAGGGCGATGAGTATGCCCAGTATCCAGAACTCGGTGGCGCCAGTCATGAAGAAGGCAAAGACCACCACGCCCACGTACACCGCCAGACCGACCAGCACCGCGTTGCGAGCCCCCAGCCGCCGGGCGACAGAGATGAAACCCAGGGCGGCGGGAAAGCCCACGAACTGGACCATCAGGATACAGCCGATCAACGTGCCATCGGAGAGCCCCAGTTCCGCCTTGCCGTACACGGCGGCCACCGTGATAACCGTGCCGATGCCGGTGTTGTAGAAGATGAAAGCCACCAGCAGCCGCGTAAGCTGGCGGTAGCGCCGTATCTTCCGGAATGTGGCCAGCAATCGCTGGAGACCCTCGACCACGGCGTTGCCCGGGCGTGCCTGGGCGGGCGCCGGCTTGGGCTCGCGAACGTATCGCAGCACCGGCAGCGAAAACACCGCCCACCAGACCGCAACCGTCACAAATACCGCCCGCGTGGCCGACCCGGCATCCGCGAAGCCGAACCAATCCGGCTTGGATACCATGGCCAGGTTCACCGCCAGCAAGAGCCCCCCACCGAGATATCCTACCGCGTACCCGGCGGCCGAGATGGCGTCCATCTCCCGCTCGTCGGGCGTGAGGCTCGGCAGCAGAGCGTCGTAGAACAGGTTGCCGCAAGACCATAGAAAGGCCGCCCCGACAAACAGCAAGCCGCAGAGTTGATATCGCCCCGCCGTGACGAAGAGCAGGCCGCAGGTCAGCGCCGACCCCACCACAACGCAGAACGCCAGGAATCTCTTCTTGCTGCGGGAATGGTCGGCGATAGCACCGACAACCGGAGCCACGATCCCTGCCGCCAGCATGTAGGCCCCGGTCAGGTAGGTCCAGAGCGCGTCACCGTTGGTACGAAAGGTGAACGCCCCCACCTCAACGCTGACCGGCCCGCCGCCGGCGGGGGTCAGCGTCAGGAAATAGATGGGCAGCACCACGGTGACCACACTGGTCACAAACGCGGAGTTGGCCCAATCGTAGAGGCACCAGGAAAGTACATCTTTACGGCGAAGCAGAGTCGATCCCATGACGCAGAATATTAACGTAGTTGGCGTCCGCGCAGTAGGCCCGTTCCATTGTGACTTACATCGCGGGCCCGACGAGCAGAGAGGCGGGCAGCGCTTGTCAGACACGCCGTGGCCGGCGACGGGTTCCACACGTGATGGCCGGCGGCAGGGGTGGACAGCTACCCGGAGATATGTGTATCGTTGCGAGTGACAGTGGTCCCGACCGCCCCCACAGTGTGGTCGATGAGGAGGAGGACGCAGCATGCCATGGTCTTGGTTCTTCCGATCGGTTATCGCGATTGGCTTGGTTTCGAGTGTTCCGGTCATAGCCGGCCAGTCGCCAGATCCTGGCGCCCCATACGCTCCGTTTGATCCTGCAGCGCACGGGCAGCATTCGCCCGATAACTCGCCGCGCTCGGACGTGGAGCCCAACAACTCATTCGAAGATGCTGCGGACTTGGGCATCATCAACGACGGTACGGTAGTGGTTGCCGACGGGGAGATCGGCTACATCGTTGAGAGCTCGCCAGAGGACTACATCGACTGCTTCGACGTCTACCGGTTCGAGGTGACGCTGGACTCGGGCAGTACGCTTCCGAAGTTGGTCACCGTGTCGGCCATGGATCTGGATTCGCCCTTGGATCTGCATCTGCGGCTCTTCGACGCCGACGGCGGTGAGATTGCCCGCAACGACGATCGGGACTATCCGGACACCGATCCCGAGCTCCGGACGTACCTGCTAACCGCTGGCCTGTACTACGTCAGCCTAAAACGAGCCCCGGGCGGAAACAGCAACCCGGCGACAAGCGAGTGCCCCGAGTGGCATTGGGGTGAGCTGGAACCCGGCACCTTCGGCCCGTACGGCCTGGTCGTCACGGTCGAATCCGTCCCCCCACACGACAGCCCGTATGAACCGAACGACTATTACTCCACGGATCTCGGCACACTCGGCGACGGTGACACAGTCAACATACTGGGCGAGTTCATTGGTGACGGCGAGAACGGACGGACGGACCGCGACGTGTTCAAATTCCTCACCACCGAATCCGTCCTGGTCGTCGCGGATATTCGCGTGGAGCACCTTGGCTCCACGCTGGATCCGACGTTCAACCCGGGCTGGGGCGGCCAGGCGGACAACGCCGGTCTGGCGACGCGCGACGCACGCCTGACCACCGTGAAGTTGGAGCCGGGCACACAATACGTGAGAGTGTACGGCACGAGAGTCGGCACGTCGGTTGATCCGGTGAGCGTCGGCTACTACGACCTGTCTATCTCAGTAACCGCCATCTCCGACCTGGGCGGGCCGTATGAACCCAACGAATCGATCCTGACAGCGACTCCCTCCGGCCTGGCCGGCACGGGTAGCGTTAGCCTGTCCACCATTCTGGGCGACGGCCAGTTCTCCCAGACGCGCGGCGACGTCGATACGTATGAAGTCGAGGCGGTCGAGGGGCAGTACCTCACGGCCGATATCGACGCGGCCGTCATCGACAGCGAACTGGATTCGGTGGTGGTGGTGTACGACTATCTGGGGCGCGTGGTGGCGACCAACGATAACGACGGCCAAACCACCGACAGCCTGCTGACGGTCCAGGCCCACCAACCCACTGACGACACGCCGGCCACCCTGTACGTCATGATCCTGGGCACGGGCCAGCGAAGGCCGCCCGATCCGCTAAATCCCGACGACAACTTCGTGACCGACGCCACACCCAGCACCGGCCCGTACACGGTGAAGCTCACGCTGGCCGACACGCCGCCCGCCGCCCCCTCTCCGCCGATACCCCCACTGGCGCCGCCGCCACCGGCCGAACCAGGCTCCCCGCGCTTCTTTGGCACGATGCTGGACTTCCCCGGAAACCAGATCGTCGAAATCGGCCTGCCAGACGGTGCGCCCGTGAACATGTTCGACGCGCCGGAGCCACTGACCAACTCCGGCGAGGGCTTGGCCATGCTGGATGACACGCTCTT
>JANQGB010001178.1 GCA_028277545.1 Phycisphaerae bacterium
CTTCGGCGGCCACGGCTACATCCACGAGTGGGGCATGGAGCAGCTGGTCCGCGACGCCCGCATCGCCCAGATCTACGAGGGCGCCAACGGCATCCAGGCTCTCGACCTGGTGGGCCGCAAGCTGGGCCAGGACTATGGCCGGCCGCTGCGCCGCTTCTTCCATCCGGTCCGCGCCTTCCTCGAGGCTAACCAGGCCAATGCCGAGCTGGCCGAGTTCGTCCAGCCGCTGGCCAAGGTCTTCGGCCGGCTGCAGCGCGCCACCCTCTGGCTGGCCCAGAAGGGCCTGGCCGATCCGGAGGAGGCGGGGGCCGCGGCGGGCGACTACCTGCGGCTCTTCTCTCACACCGCCTTCGCCTATCTCTGGGCCCGGGCCGCGCAGGTCAGCCTGGAGCAAGCCGACGGCCTGGCACCGGAATTCTACGCGGCCAAGCTGGCCACGGGGCGCTTCTACATGCAGCGGATCCTGCCCCAGTCCTCCGGCCTCTTCGCCGCCATCATGGCCGGCAAGGAGGCCACCATGGCCCTCGACGAAACGGCCTTTTAGCGGCCTTTGCGCGACAGATACCTGGTACCTAGCGAAACTCATTGCCGCGACTGTATGGCGGCGCCAAGAAGCTCTGCCATTTATCTGTTGGTATATCTATAAAGTCCGATATCTCTGAGCAGTTGGTCAAAACCTCCTGCCGTTGGCGAATACCTGAAAGGACGTGTAATGTCCGACGATAAACCCGTGGTGGAGTTCTACGTTAATGATGTTGACTCGGTATGGATCGAACCCGGGATTCAGGGTGCTCTAAGAGTTTTGTTGTGTACAGATCATGCCCAGGACGTGGCATTAAGACTACCGCTGAGAGTCCTTGCGATTCTTGAATCCAAGTTTGAAGAAGTACGTGCAAGCCAGCAGAAATCGAGCTCAATCCAGTAATCTGGATAGGCTCCTCGGTCTTCAAGGTCTCGAAGGCATGAATCAAACGACCTTCCACTGGCAGGCTACTGACGAAACGCCAGAACTGTTGATGATGGTGGGCGCGATTACGCTGACTTGGTCCAGAATTGACGACCAAATCACCCAGATGCTGCTGCCTTTTTGGTTCGATGATCGCCCCACACAAGGTATCCCGCGATCATTTGACCGTCGTATTGGCGCTCTGGTTGAGATCGTGTCGCCCCTATATGCGAACGAGCCAGATGAGCTAAGGCAATTCCAGTGGTACGTGCAGCGTCTGAGAAATGCCAATGGTCAACGCGATCAAATCGCACACGGTATTCCTGGAACAATTACGAAGAACGGTCGAACATTTTGGGGATTAGTGATTTCGTTCCCATCACGTGAGACCAAATACATCTCGAAGAGCATCGCTTCCATAGAGAAGCTCGTCAAAAGTCTCTATGATCTTCATTTTGAGACTGTTCAAGTTCACTATGCACTTATAGCGCTTCGAAATGCTTCGTCGGGTAACGTAAGCACCTGGAAAAAACCTGGTGGATGGACGCCGGTGACTATGGAGAATCGCAGCCCCAAGCTTCCGAGGCTCAGTTCTCCTCCTCCAACGTTTCACGGATAACTTCGGCCTCCTTTGGTTGTCCTCCTAGCATAGTTAACGTATTGGCTCTTTGGCCGGATATTTGGATCTTCACCAAGATAGGCGATTGCTTAACTTTTCTGTCGTCATTGCTGCCCATCAGGGCGGGTGGTTTGAGCCGGTTCGGTTTGCTTGACCGGGTCCGAGCCATTATGCTGCGGCGCACCGAAGCCAGGGCACTGGGCCGGGCAGGCGATTGGGTTCGGGCCAGTTGTATTTGAAGTTGTTGGGGATTTTTGGGGCCAAGGGGATGCGTCATGTCAGAGGGTGAGAACAAAGCGGCGTCTGGGGCCAGTAAATCTGGGGCCCGTAACACGGTCACCATGACCGACAACCGCACCGGCCAAAGCTGGGAGATGCCGATCATGACCGGCAATCTCGGCCCCGACGTGATCGACGTGCGGCGCTTCTATGCCGAGACCGGCATGTTCACCTACGACCCCGGCTTCACCTCCACCTCGGCCTGCGAGTCCAGCATCACC
>JANQGB010001195.1 GCA_028277545.1 Phycisphaerae bacterium
ATGGTCTCCCCCACCGGACGAGTCGGTGAACTGTCCATCGGGCATGCCACTGCCGGTGTGAAAGTGGGTTTCCCCGAAGTACCTGCGCATCGGCGGCTGGTCGTTGTGGACCTCGCTGTAGTTGCTGCTGCCTTCCAGGCGCCCGTCGCTCAGAGTGATCTTATGAAACCCGGCCGCGGCATACCGCACGCCGGAGAAGACGTGGACGCCAGCGTCCCGGGCAGTGAACGTGTACGGATCGGGCAACTCTGCCTCAGCACTCACACTGGCAAAAGAGACGGTGCCGCGGTAACTGCTGGCCTGGTTCCCGAACTTGTCGAGCAGCACCACCGCCATCTCAAACGGCTGCCCAAGTTGCACGTCCGCCGGATTCACCGCCACCAGTGTAGCGGCCTTCTGCGGCAGAAAGGTAATCGTTGGCACCCTCTCGACGTCTCTCCAGGCGTCGCTTTCTCCACTTCGCCACTGAGCGCGGACGGGCAGCCCCCAGGTCAGGCTCTGAACGACACCGGCGTACTCCAGGACTATGCTCTCACCAGGCTTGAGGACTCCATTACGCACAACGATTTCGATGATGCCACCGTGTCGCCCGCCCAGCTCTACATCTACACGGACCGCGCCGGTGGTCTCGGCTTCCACCCAGCCACGCCCTTCCGGCTGATCCGTTTGCGGACGATCCCAGTAGTAGGGACCGGTCTCGAGATACGCCACCGGCAGTTCGACCCGAACGCCGCCCCCCGGGCCGATCTCCGCCGCCCCGTTGGTGAAGGTGAACCGGACCCGCTGATACAAACCAGCCAGCATCCGAGCGGGAGATACCTGAACAGTGGGGGCAGAATCCACCTGGCCTGCCAGCATCACCGGCATCGCAGCCAGAGCAACCGAAACAAGGGTCATGGCAGCCTCACCTTCTCTTGAAGCGATGAGTGATGTTGTGTGCTGAACGAAGCGGACCGGCAAGCCCGCGGCAGCCGGGTCTTCTGCCAGGCGGCATTGCCCTGGTGCTAATGTTCACGCTCGAGCAGCGCCGCCTGATCCCGCGCCCGAGATCATCGCCGTTTCGCTGCCACCATCAACCCCTGAATGCGATCTCGGGCTGCCCATGCTGACCGCCGGCCGCCTGCCGAGTTAACTTAATAAGATGCGAGACAAGAGGATAGAGCGAAGTAGGAGGAGGGCCGAATAACGGCGTGTCCTGAGGCACGGGAACCGTACCGTGCCTGGACTACTCCAACAACTACGCTCCCCGGCCTGCAGGCTACTCTGAGTATGTGTCGCAGAGGCGCTCCGCGGTCGTCCGGTCGAGTGCTTCCGAAAACGCCAGCCAGTCCTCATACCTGGTGGCTTCCTCTCCGGTTGAACTGAGGACCTCACTCTGGAAGAAGGCCGACATCTCCAGGAAGGCATTCTCGGCTCGCTCATCCCACCATAGAGCAATTCGTGCGGAGTGGTCAGAACTGCATCGGGGTAGCCGGGCTACACCGTCGTAATCGCCCTGCTGGAGTAGCTGCAGGGCGTTCTCGGCGTAGTCGAATGCGAGACTCAGCGTGCGAACCGTCGAGAGGCGCCTGCCTGTGACCTCGCAGAACTTATGACCAGCAATCAAGCTGCGGGCGAAGGCCGCGGCGCCAATCGGCGTAAGCAGGGGCGCGCCCACAATGAGCGGCCAACGGATCGGGATGAAGACAAAGATGATCTCGGTGGGCGCCAGCGTCAGGCCGTCGATCACCGGAAGAAAGAGCGACGCGGCCGCCAAGAGCGCCACGATAGCCGACAGCGTAGCCGGCAGCCACGCTCTGCGGTTCCTCGTGACCTGACTGACCGCGAGGTAAATGAGTCCCGGAACAACTGCAATCAGACAGATGACTACGCCGTCTAGAATGATCGACACCCAACCTATGACCATCTCGGGCTTCGCCATGTATAGGATGCTACTGCTGTCATAGAGACGCGACTCCAGGTAAGCCCAGGCCAGACAAAGTCCACCGCACACGGCGATCAGCAAGGCCAACACGAACGGTGTGACAATCAGCAGCGCCAGTACTGCCGAGAGCGACGTCTCACTCGCTGGGCGGTATGCGCTCTCCACCTCCGCGAGAGCCTCCCTCGCTACGTGCATTGCCGTATTCAGCTCCTCTTCGCTCTGGTAGGTAGACACGCCGACGAACGGACGATTCCGCTCCTCCGAGAGGCACGGAGGAACACCGGCGGGAGGGCCGGCGACGTCGCCATTGCCGTCGCCATCTACCACGCGGCCATCTGCCATGTCTTCCATGAGAGCGAGGGCATCCTCGTGCTCCGGGTCGAGCGTCAGGCAGCGATTCACCGCCTCGATTGCCTCCTCTATTCGCGCGAGCCGATGCAGGCAGTCGGCCTCTCCGTATACTCCGTCAGCGCCGTCGATTTGCTGGAACATGCCGATCGCCGCTTCGTACTGCCCACTCTGGTAGAGTTCCAGGGCTTGCTGGATGATGTGGTCTCTCACGAGATTCCCCTCCGCTAGGACACCGGCTCTATGAGGCCGACGTCCCTTGCCTGCCCGGTGGTTCGGCCGCAAGTACCAGCTGAACGCATACCGCGTCGAAGCACTTCACGCTCCCGGGCAACTTCTGGCACTGCACACAGCCGCGCCGACGTGTATTCCAGTTCGTCGCGTCTCGCGACGACTGGTCACCGAGATGCCCTCGCGGGGTTGGGCCCGGCAGGATTCGAACCTGCGACCGATCGATTATGAGTCGACTGCTCTAACCGCTGAGCTACGGGCCCTGGAGGCCTGCTCATTGAATCACGATGGCGGGTTGGGGTCAACCTGCCCCCGTGCCGTACCGGCGTGGCCACATGAGGGCGGAGGTTAGATGCAGCCAGGGGCTTGGTTTGCATCCGCTCCTACGCACCTTAGAATCGCGGCCAGCAGAAGGAGGCAGCGTTTTGGCGATCCATCCGACAGCCGTCATCGATCCGCAGGCCGAGATCGACCCCACGGCCGAGATCGGGGCCTACGCGGTGATCGACGGCCCGGTCACCGTGGCCGCCCGGGCCCGCATCTACCATCATGCCTACCTGACCGGCTGGACCGAGATCGGGGCCGAGTGCGAAGTACACCCCTTCGCCGTGGTGGGGCACCTGCCGCAGGATTTCCACTTCGAAGGGCACCGGTCCTACTGCCGGATCGGGGCCGGCACGGTCATCCGCGAGTACGTCAGCATCCACCGGGGCACCGATCCGGACTCGGTGACCTCGCTCGGTGAGAAGTGCTTTCTGCTGGCTCATGCCCACGTGGGACACAACTGTGCCGTCGGCGATCGGGTGACGATGATCAACGGGGTCAATCTGGGCGGACACACAACGGTCGGACAGGGAGCCCTCTTCTCCATCTGCTCGGCCACCCACCAGTTCACGCGGGTCGGCGAATACGCCATGCTGGCGCCGGACGCCCGGGCCCCCATGGACGCCCTGCCCTATATGACTGTCCAGGGTCGCAACGCCGTGTCCGGAGTGAACGTGGTCGGCATGAAGCGCAACGGCTTCTCGAAGGATGAGATCGCCGAGATCAAACAGGCCCACCGCCTGCTGTACCGCAGCGGACTGCCGCTCTCCAAGGCAGTCGACGAGTTTGAGGTCGGTGTGCAAACCCGGGCGGGGCGCACCCTGCTCGAATTCGTCAGAGGGGAAAGCCGGCGCGGCCTGGGCGCCGGTCCGCGACACGCCTACCGGCACTCGCGGTACAACGCCGCGGGCGAGGGCGGAGAGTCCGATCCGTCCTGAGGCGGGCCAAAGGCCGGCCGGTGCGTAAAGACGCACCCCACGCGCCGATCGTGCGCGTCACCACGTACCCGGTTTCCACCCAGACAGGGGCGCCGGCATAGGCGGGGGGTAAATCCCCTGGCGACCTGAAGGGCCGCAGGCGCGTAGCCACGGGCGGAGCGCAGCGCAGCCCGTGGAGAGGACTGGGGTGGCGTGCAGGCTGCATGCTCCTCCGACCCGCCGGGGCGGAGGTTTGCTGGGGCGCGGACGCATCCACGGGTTCCGTTTCACTCCACCCGCGGCCGCTTGCCTCCGCCCATTCAGGGCGTTGCACCGGCAACGCCATCCGCAAGGAGGACATCAAGGTCGACTCGGGGAGCGTCGCCACCGTGGCCCGCGCTGGTGGGGGCGAGTACCGCCATGCCCGGTTCATCCAACTGCACTCTACCTGCTGATGTCCGCGAAGTGTGACCTGGTGGAGCACTCCCGTGGCCTACGCCTGCGTCTGGGCCACCTTCTTCATCTCTTCTGCTTGTGACAGGAAGCGGTCGGTGTAGCGCGGGTCGACTCGCTGGCAGGTCTGGGTGGCGACTTCGCCGATGCGCTGGTAGTCGGGGTCTTCCGTCTGCGTGTACAGCTCGCCGGCCAGGATCACCAGACGCAGCAGGTGACGCAGCACAATGCCCTCCTGTTTGATCAGGTTGCAGGCCCCGACCAGCTTGTAGAACTCGCCGTTCAACTGCATGGCGTAGCCGGTGATCCACTTGGGCTGCACGAAGACCGGCTCGGGAGCGGCCAGCTTGGCCTCGAAGGCGATCTTGAGCATCTCCGGGAACGTTGGCGGATACTCCTGATCCTCGTCGTCCCAGGTGTCCTCGATGCTGGTCATATCCCGGCGGTCCGGCTTTTCGGGCTTGGTCAGCACCACACCCATCCGGAACATGAGCGGCTCGAGCACCTCGGTCTGCAGCGGGCCGGGCGGCAGGTCCTCGGGGATGCGCACGTGCCGCTCGATAACCGGCGGCACCTGCAGCACCGACTCCAGGGCCAGCACCTTCTCGTCGAAGCTGGCGTAGGCCAGTTGTTTCTCGAGATACGCCCCGAACAGCGGGTCCACACTGCGATAGTTGGTCAGCCGGTAGATGCTGTCGTCTAGCGTAACGTGGTCGCCGTCCTCCGCCTTGGTCAGGTAGCCCAGAGACGCCAGGTTGTCGAGCATGAAGTTGAGCTGCTCCTGAAACTTGGCGTTGCGTTCCGCCGAGTTGAACCGCTTGGCCAGGAACTCGCGGGCCTCGTGCAGCGTGCCGGTCTTGGTCAGCAGGAAGATCAACACCTGGTAGGGAATCATCGAGCGGCTGAACAGCTTGGCAGGGCCGGCCTGGATGAGTTGCTTGAGATGCCCCTCGACCCAATACTGCTCCGTCTTCCGCCGGCCGGGCCGCTTGCGCTCGAGCTGCTTGCGGGCCCGCAGAATTCCGGGCTCCTTCGAGTTGGGGTCGATCTGATCGTACTTCTTCTTCCACTTGACGAACTTGACGTCGTCCTCATGAGCCAGGGCGAAGACGTAGCCGTGAGTGTCGAACTGCGGTCGTCCGGCTCGCCCGAACATCTGGTGGGCGGCAGAGGCGGGGATAAGCTTCTTCTCGCCATGTTTGCCCTTGAGCAGCGTGCACAGCACCACGGATCTGGCGGGCAGGTTGATCCCGGCGGCCAGGGTCTCGGTGCAGATCACGAACGGCACCAGTTTCCTGTTGAAGAGCGTTTCCACGACCTCCTTATGCTTGGGCAGCACGCCCGCGTGATGAACGCCCACGCCGCGGACCAGCATCTGCCGCAGTTTGGGGCCCACACCGTCGGCGAAATCCTCCCGTTTCTCGTTGAGGTGGGTCTCGATCTCGGCCCGCGTCTCGGGCGTGATCAGCGAGAGGCCTTTCATGCGCTCGGCCACTTCCCAGCACTCGTCGCGGTTGAAGCAGAAGACCAGGGCCGGGCTGCGGTTCTCGTCGTCGCTGGCCGAGACCATGGCCGGCAGGTGCTCGGTCAGCAGCTTGTCACCGACCCAGCAGAACTCGAGCGGCACGCGGCGCTCGTCCGAGAGCACGACGTTGACCTTCCTGCCGTGCTGCTTGCGCAGCCACACGGCGAATTCGTTGGGATTGCCCACGGTGGCCGACAGCAGCATCACCCGAACGTGAGCCGGCAGCAGCACCAGCGACAACTCCCAAACCACCCCGCGGTCCCAGTCGTTGAAGCTGTGGAACTCGTCCATGACCACGCTGGCGACGTTCTCCAGGTCTCCCAACGTGGGATCAGACGACAGCAGATGGTTTAGGAGTATCTCGGCCACTACGATCCGGACCACGGCGTCTGGATTCTCGCGGCGGTTGCCGGTGATCAAGCCGACGTCCTCGCGCTTGAACCCCCACTCCTCGGCCTTGACCTGCATTTCGCGGAACTTCTGCTCGGTCAGGGCGATCAGCGGCGTCGTGTAGTACAGTCGCTTACCGCTGTGCAGGGCCTCAAAGATGGCTGCCTCGGCGATCAGCGTCTTGCCCATGCCGGTTGGCGCACAGATCAGCACGCCACCGTCGCAGTCGAACCAGCTAAGCAGCGCCTCCTCCTGGAAGGGGTAGAGGGCG
>JANQGB010001221.1 GCA_028277545.1 Phycisphaerae bacterium
GGCGGCCGCGATCGGTTTTGAGGCTGCCCTGCCAGTCAACGTGACGCAGGTAGTAGCTCCAAAGGGAGCGGACGAAATCGAGCAAGCCAGCCTGCTCAACGCGGTTGCCCCACAGCAGAATCAGCTCAGGTCGATCGGTGTATTCGTTCGTCCAGGTGTGGATTACGCGACCGTTCTTCACGACCTCGATCATGAGTAGAGGCGCGGTGCCGATTACTTCGGCTGCCACCGCGGGCGGCTGCCCACTGTGGAGCACGCTGCCCATGGGTTCACCGTTGACCGAGAAATCGAGGTAGATGCGTTCGCCGGTTGTCGCGTAAACCTGGCGTCGCGCCAGCGATTGTAACAGTTCGCCGCGGGAGTGCTCCGCAACTCGCACCGCGGTAAGGCCGCCGTGCGTGTAGTGTCCCTTAGCGGCACCCGGCGGGAAGCCACCGATCTGCCCGCAGTGGGAGTCCCCGGCGCCTACGAAGCCCACCGTATGACCCCGTTGCAGGGCGATCTCTCCGAATGATTCGAAGCTGCCGTGTACGGAGTAGATTTCGGCCAGGTTCTCCAGGGCCGAATCATGGTACTCCCAGTTCCCCACAGCCCCTCCAACGTGGGAGATGACCTGCACGCCAACGTCCTGAGCGTCGGCCAGGGTGTCGTAGAGCTTGGGCAACGTATGGCTGCCATGGTCCTCGGCCTTCAGAATCGGCGCCCCCGCCTTGGAGTAGAAGACGTTGTGGTCCCCGTACGGTGCCATGGTGCTGAGCGTTACCCTGGCCGGCGACCATTCGTACGCCGGCACCGTGCAGAACCGGGGGGGATCGTGATGACGCCGGACCGCCGCGTTCACTTCCCGCCACATGTCGGCCACCTGCCAATCGGGGGCATCCAGCTCCACGTCGTGATCGGTGATGGCGGCAAAATCCAGCAGGGCCCGATCTTGGGCAAAGCGCAGGTAGTCGTCCGCACTGCCGTACCCGTCGGACAGTTCCGTGTGACCGTGCAACTCGCCCCATACGATTACGCCCGACGGCGGGCCTGCCACGCACTTGATCGGATTGCTGTCGCCGGCCAGATCGCCGTCCGGCTGGCGAACGCGCACCCGGTAACAGCCGGCATCCCTCAGCGCGAGATCCGGGATAGTGAGCGTTCCGGCATCTTCGGACGTGGCGGAGAGGCTCCGCACGACTCGGTTACCCACCAGGACTTCGAGAGGACCTGTAAAGGACGGGACGACGTTGCGGAACTCATCCTCGACCACGACCTTTGCGTTGAAGGGAGATCCCGCCTGTACGACCGAGGGTGTCACTATGAACAGGCGCTCAGGTTCAGTCAGCGGCAGAACCGTGACCTGCGGAAGCGCTGCCAGGCGCCGGTAGACCGGGAACCGCCCTTCCTCAATGTCCGTGCACTCCTCGACGCGGATGGCGGTGGCCTCCTCGGCTATAACCGGTGCTTCGAACCCGGGGCTGCCCCGGCTGGTATCGCCGAGGACCACCCGAATCTGTTCGCCTTCACGCAACGGGGTATCGAGCACGAGCACGAGAATCCGGCCCCGCGTGAAGGGGTATTCCAGGAGCCCGCGGTGTTCGGAGGTCCAATCCAGCCGGCAGCCGCCGGTCGTGTTCACGGTGACGTAGTTCCTGCCCTTGGGGTGCGTGAACTGGGGCTCACCCCAACTGCGCGTGAAATGCCAGGAGAGGCGGATTCCTCCGCCGACCGGCACGCCGCCCGGGGGAGCAGTGTAAGTGACAGTCCAGGTGCCAAGCGACGCTGCCCGGGCCGTAACAGGAGCGATGGTGGCGGTCCCCTTCCCGGGCGGGCTTCTTTCCAGACCGGCGATGCGGAAGAGTACCTGGTCGGTCACGTTGCTGATCTCGACGTCACCCTCCAGGTGCTGTTTCGTCTCGCCCGGCTCCAGGTCACCGACCGAGAACTGGAGGTCGCAGGTAACCGTCTCAACGAACACGGTTGCGTCCTCCGGGGCGCGGACCGTCAGATAGATCCCTTCGGCGTCGATATAGGTGGTCGATCGCCAGGAGGTGGCGGTTACGCGCATCGCGTCGTAGGGGATTTCGTGACGGATGAAGGGTGTCACGTCCAGGATGTTGCCGGTGTCCAGGCGGACCTGCCCGTCCCAGACCTGGCGCGTGGTAGTACGGAGTCCCCATTTGATGCAGAAGCGCTGGAGCTGCCACGCCTCGTCTCCGGCCGGTGAAGCGCCCGCGGCGGGCCAAGGCCACGCAGGCATCGCAATGCCAACAACGAGGCACAGTATGGTGAGTGCTGGCTTCACTGTTCGTCCTCCACGCCAAGCGCAATCCGAGATATGCCGACGTCAGTTACCGTTCCGAGCGGATTCCGCATGGGTCACCCAGACAGGGCTGGACCAGGCCATCTCCCGGGTGGGCTTCGACCACGGGCTCCGATAGTGTTCATCGACCTGACTGACTCGAACGTAGTACATGCTGTCGCCCGTGAAGTCTGCGTCCCGGTGCTGAAACACGCAGACCTCTGTATCGGGTTTGACCGTCCGGATCGATCGGAACTCTGTGCCGTTGTATTTGATGATCTCCACCGACCGAATCCGGTTCGAGCCGGCCACCTTCACGTCTAGCAAGGGCGGCGCGACGGTGGAATATTCCTCACCCATCCAGTGTCCGTCAGCTCGAAACTCGAGCAGGATGCGCGTGCCGGTAGTAGCGTAGGCCCGCCGCCGCTGAAGGGCATCGAAGATCGCTTCCCGCGTGTTGGCCTCGGCCCACACCACTGCCAGTCCTCCGGCATGCTGCGTATCCGGCGTGTAGTTGTTGGCTCCCGGCTGTCCAGTGTGGTTGTCGCTGGACCCCACGACGCCAATGCGGTGCCCCCGATGCCAGGCGTACTGATAAGACCAGCGATCGCTGACGCCCACTTCAAACCGCTGCGGTTCATCCCCGGGCTGAAGCAGAAACCGGTTGTTCCACAGTGAGTAGATCTCGCCAACCCGCCGATACGAGTTGTTGACCTCGTTCCAGATTCCGTGATCGGGCTGGGCCCACATGGCGTGCGGGATCACCAGTGCCGGTGCGTCCCGCCGCTCCAGGGCGTTGAACAAGTCGACCTGAGTCGGATATTCGAAATGGGTCAGCAGTTGCCCCCGGCGATCCGAGTACACGATGACATGGTGCCCTTCGGTCGCCGAGGCCGTCCATTCGTAGGCGTAGAAGGTGGTGAACCGTTCCGGATCGTAGAAGGCGTCGGCCACGTCACGGGATGCTTCCCATCCCGACTGGCCGAAGCCCCGGGCGTCGTGCTCCGAGGCCGACGCGAAGTCCAGCCGGGCCACGTCGCGGGCGTAGCGGTACGCTGCATCCTGCGTAGTGA
>JANQGB010001234.1 GCA_028277545.1 Phycisphaerae bacterium
CCGCAAAGGAAGCAAAAGCGTAGTGCCAAAGCCAAAACCGAAAACCGTAAGTCTCGTCGCTCTAAGAAGATGCAATTTGCTGCTGTAGAAGATGGGTCAAGCAGGGATGGGGTGTATGGCAAATCCGACCATCCGCCCGCTACGAATGATGCCGCTACGTGTTACTACCGGCCGGCGGCAGCGCGGCCTAGTGCTCTGCAGCGGCTTTGCCGTCCTGGCGAGCCTCGTCGGTCAGCATCAAGGCGCTGGTGATCTGGTCACCCACCTGGCTCATGCCATCCGGCGAGTAGGGAATCATCATGACGGTGGCCTTGCTGTGGGCGCCGACCGAGGTCACCGTGTCGTAGTGCTGGGTGAGCAGGACCATCTTGGTGGCCTCTTCCGGACTGATGCCGGCCTCGGCACAGGCGCCGACCGACTCCTTCAGCCCGTTGGCTATGGCCAGGCGCTGCTTGGCGATACCGATGCCCTGAAGCTCCTTGGCCCGGGCCTCCGCCTCGGCCTCGTTTCTGGCCGCTTCCTTGAGCCGGGCCGACGCGTTGACCTTGTTCATCGCGTCCTTCACCGCGTGGTCCGGCTGAATATCGTTGACCAGGGACTGGACGATGGTGTAGCCGTAGCTGCGCATGGTGCCCTGCAGGCGTTCCTTGACCGCTGAGGCGATCTTGTCCTTCTCGGAGAAAACGTGGTCAACCGGCATCTCCGGAACCAGGGCCCGGACCGTATCGAACACGTAGGAGCTGATCTGCTGTCCCGGGTTGCTCAGCTTGTAGTAGGCGGCCTTGACGGTCTCCTCCTCCTCGCCGACCAGGAACTGCACGGCAATCAGCAGGTCCACGAAGACGTCGTCCGAAGTCTTGGACTCGACCTTGATCTCCAACTCCTGCACGCGATGGCTGACGCGCCCGGCCAGCCGATCGACAATCGGGATGCGCCAGTGCAGGCCGGGCCCGGCAGTGCGCAGGTACCGGCCGAAGCGCTCGATCACCACGCGGCTCTGCTGCTGAACGGTGAACAGCCCGGCCACTGTGATTACTACTAGGAATACCCCTCCCACTGCGACGACCACCACGGGCTCCATGACTGTCTCCTTTCCTTTGATTCGTCCTCGGGCGGGTGCTGACCGCCGATGAGCGCCATCTCGAGCACCTCGGGTACTTCCGGCAACTCGTGGCGGGCCAGCTCGAAGCTGGTCGGTTGCCCCCGATCCATACGGTGTACCTTGCGTTCAATCTCGAACAGCAGGTTGCCGCCGGCGTCGCGGCCGCTCAGCTTCAGTCGGACGTCGACCAGCACATCTCCGCCGTTGAAGAGCGTGACTCCCAGGTACTCGCAGCCGAAGAAGGACTCCTTCTCCGCCGCTTCCCATCTGTAATAGAGGTCCGTGCTGTCCAGGCAGGGGGTGAAGCCTACCGGGCAGGTCAGACGCTCACCCGCGGCCGACTCACTGCTCTTGGCCCGGTCGGCTGAGTCTCCGGACATGCCGGCAATGAGCCCCAGGCCACATTGACAACAGAACCGGGCTGAGTCCGGGCTCTCAGATGCACACCGCGGACATATCCGGGCCATAGCGTTCCCTTTCGGTTTGAGCCGGCGGCACGGTGATGGGCTGCAAGAGCCGCCGAAACGCCGCACTGTATGAAATGTAACCCACGACGGTCCAACGGGCCATTATAGACGGGGGGCAAGACTGGAACACGTGTGCCCCGACCGCTCAGAACGCCGTCGATGCTCCTGAGGTCGCCGTTGCCGGCCCGAGCTGAAGCCCGCGGATCGCCTCTATGGAGGGCGTCTGCCGAGGATGGACTAGGCCTCCTCCATCTCCGCCGACTTGGCCGCTACGAGCTTGTCCACCTCGTCTTCGTTCTTCTTGGTGAGTTTCTGGACGCGATCCTTGGCCGCCTTGGCTTCGTCCTCGCTGAGACTGCTATCCTTCTGGGCCTGGTCGGCCTGCTTGTTGGCATCGCGACGGACGTTGCGGATGGCGATCTTCTGCGCCTCCCCCATCTTCTTCACCTGGGTGATAAGTTGAGCACGGCGTTCGCCGGACAAGGGCGGGATCGGCAAGCGGATCACCTTACCGTCGGAGGCCGGCGTGATACCCAGGTCCGACGTGCGTAGTGC
>JANQGB010001290.1 GCA_028277545.1 Phycisphaerae bacterium
CCAAGAACGGCGCCACCAGCCGTCCCAAGCGCGGCCTCGCCAGTAGGAACGGGACTCGCCGCCGACATCGTCGCAACCGACGCGCGACCCGCAGCAAAGTCGCCAGCCAATAGCCGGCAGACCGTACACGTGACTCAGGGCTGCCGCGCTCCCCGGTTGACCGTGCGCAGCCTGAACGCGCAGCGGCGCTGGCAGCAGCTGCCACCGTGCCGATCTACGCCTTGTGGAGTTCGATTCGCAGTTTGCCTCCGCCAATCTTAACCTCGCTCTGGATAGCCGCGTTGACCGGCGGCGCTTCGGTGATCTCCACCGCCAGCGTCTCCCCGGCGATGTAGTCACCGCAGGCCTTGATGGCGGCGTTGAGTTGCTCCGATTCGGTCTGCAGGCTCAGCACTATGCGATCTTCGAGCTCCAGGTTGGCCTCTTTGCGGGCCACCTGCACGAAGCGCACCACGTCCCGGGCCAGCCCCTCCAGCTTCAGCTCTTCGCTAAGACGCTTATCCAGCAGCACGACAATGCCCATCTCGTCCGCCGGGGCCCAGTCGTCGCCGTAGAACTTGGTGACCTCGATCTCCTCGGCTTCCAGCGTGACCGGCTGATCGTTCACCCGCACCGTCACCGTGAACCCATCCCCCACTCGGGAAGCAACCTCTTCGTGGTCCGCCTCCTCCAGGGCCTTGCCGATGGCCCCCAGGTCTCGCCCATATTTCGGAGCGGCCAGCTTCTTGTTCAGCCGGACCGTTATGGTGCACATGTCCGCCACGCTCTCCCGCACGCTGACCCGCTTGACGTTCAGCTCCTCCAGCAGGTGAGCTTCGAACTGCTGGACGGCCGCCCGGTCGGTCTCCTCTGGAGACGCGACAATCAGCTCAGCCAGCGGCTGGCGGACCTTGAGCTTCGAGGCCGTTCTGGCCGACCGCCCCAGCGACACGATCCGCAGCAGCGAAGCCATCCGGGCGGACAAGTCCTCGTCGATCAGCTTCTCGTCCACCTGGGGATAGTCACACAGGTGAATGCTCTCGGGGGCCCCGGGCACCTGCCGCGCGACCAGGTTCTGATAGATATCCTCCGTGACGAACGGCATGATCGGCGCCATGACCTTCGATAGCGTCACCAACACCTCGTACAGGGTCTGGTAGGCGGCCAGCTTGTCGGTGTCGCCATGCGTGGCTCCTCGCCAGAAGCGCCGCCGGTTGCGACGGATATACCACGTGCTCAGGTCGCCCAGGAAGCGCTCCAGCTTGTGACATACCGGTAGCAGGTTATAAGCCTGGAAGTCCTGGTGCGCCTCGCGAATGACCAGTTGCAGGTCCGACAGAATCCAGCGGTCGATGTCCTGGCGCTTGTCCAACGGAATCGGCTGGGCGGTCGGATCGAACTCGTCCAGGCGGGCGTAGTTGCAGAAGAACGCGTAGGAGTTCCACAGCGTCATCAGCACGCGACGGCGGACGTCGTCGGCCGGGGCGGATGTCACCTTGCACAGCGGCTGGCCCTCGACCGTCTGACTGATGGTCTCGCCGTCAGGTCCTGTGACGGTGACCTGCTGGTCCGGGTGCCGGGTGCCGAATGGCAGATCGACCGTCGGCGGCTGGGCGCAGAACATCCAGCGCATGGTGTCCACCCCCAGCTCTTCGGCGGCCTCCTCAAACCAGATGGCCGTCCCGTCCGACTTGTGCATCACCTGGCGGTGTTCGTCCAGGACCATGGCGTGCCCCAGCAGGTGCTTGAACGGAGGCCGCTTCTGCTCCTTGCCCAGTTCCATCATCGTGCTCATGGCCAGGATGGAATAGAACCAGTTGCGGAACTGGCCGGGAAAACACTCGGTGATCAGGTCGGCCGGGATCCACTTGTCCCAGTATTCACGATTGGTGTTGTAGTGCGTGGTCGAGTAGGCCACGATGCCGGCGTCGAGCCAGGGGTTGCCGACATCCGGCACCCGGGCGATTGCCTGGCCGCACTTGGGGCAGGCGATCTTCACCGCGTCCACGTACGGGCGGTGCGGAGAGTGCCCCTCGAAGTCGTCCCAACCCTCGACCGCCTTCTCCTTCAACTCGTTGTATCCTCCGATGACTTCGAAGTGTCGGCAGTCGTGGCACTCCCAGATCGGCAGTGCCAGGCCCCAGTAGCGTTTCTTCGAGATCATCCAGTCCCGCATGGAGGTCAACCAGTCGAGCTCCCGGTCCAGACCGCGCATGGCCGGCGGCAGCCAGGTCACCTGCCTGGCCATCTCCTTGATCTCATCCCGCCAGTCCATCGAGATGTACCACTCGTCCACCAGGCGGAAGATGAGCTCGTCGCCGGTCCGCCAGCAGTGCGGATAGACGTGCGGATAGGCCTCGGTAGCCACCAAGAGCCCCTTCTCCCTGAGGTCGTCGATTACCGCCCGTGCGGTCTCCGGATCGCTGGCTCGCATGCCGGTGAACTTGCCGAATCCCTCGATGAAGCGCCCGGCCTCATCCAGGGGAGCGATCGCAACCAGCCGGTGCGTCTTGCCCCAGGCGTGGTCCACGTCACCGCAGCCGGGAGCGGAATGGACGATCCCGGTTCCTTCGCCAGCCACCACGTACGAATTGCCCTTGGAGTCCTTGCCCGGATCGAAGACCCGGTGACCATCCTTGCCGCTCATCCAGAAGCGCTGATCGTCTGGAATCAGCTCCAGCGGCTGGGTAAAACCGCCCTGATTCTGCTGGGCGGGCAATTCGTCGAAGGGGCCGTCGTAGGTCCAGCCCACCAACTCGCCACCCAGCAACGTGCCCTCGATCTCGTAGCCACCCTGCTCCTGGAAAATCTGATGGATGGTCTTGAGCTTGGGCACGCTCTTAGGCCAGGGATCGCTGCCAAACCCTTCCTTGAATTCGCGCTCCAGTCGCTGGTAGTTGAGGTTCTCAGCGGCGAAGTAATACAGCGCCCCGTCCTTCTTGGACCGCAGCTTGACGTACTCGAGGTCCAGGCTGACCGCCGCCCCGGTATTCGAGGTCAGCGTCCAGGGAGTGGTGGTCCAGATCAGCAGGTACTCATTGTCCCGGCCGCGGATCGGGAAGCGAACGAACACCGAGGTATGGGACACCAGCTTTCGGCCCTCGGCGATCTCCATGTGCGAGTAAGCACACCCCGCGCGCCCGGACCAGGGCATTACGTCGGTGCCCTTGTAGAGGTAACCGTTCTCGTAGCACTTCTTGAGGAACGACCAGATCGTGTAGTTGTTCTCGTCCGACATCGTGAAGTACGAGTCGGTCCAGTCCATCCAGTAGCCCAACCGTTTGGACTGCTCCGCCTGTATGGCCGAGTACTTGTGGACCCTGGCCTTGCACTCCTCGGTGAACCCGTCCAGGCCGTAATTCTCGATGTCCTCCTTGGTGTGGAATCCGTGCTCCCTCTCGACCTCGATCTCGACCCACAGGCCCTGGCAGTCGAAACCGTTCTGATAACGCAGATCGTGACCGTTGGCGGCGAAGTATCGCTGGAAGGCGTCCTTGTAGGTTCGGCCCCAGGCATGGTGCACGCCCATGGGGTTGTTGGCGGTGATCGGGCCGTCCAGAAACGACCAGGTCTTCCGACCGGCGTTCTTGGCCCGGAGCTTCTCGAACGCGTCGATTCGCTCCCAGAACTTCAGTGTTGCCCGTTCCTGGGCGGGGAAGTCCACCTTGGACTCGACCTTCTCGAACGCCATCAGAACCTCCTCGGGCTCAACGTGCCGCCGGGGAGTTACCCCGGAGCAGCGAGATCAAACGTAATCCGGCACTATATCTCGCTGGCGGCAATCTGTGAACCGCCCAGCCGGTAGGACACCGCCGGGACGCCGTATACAGGCCCAGCGCTTCCAGCAGAGCCGACACCCGCACGGGCTGTGGGCCTCGGAGATCTGCATCGCACCGCTGGGCGGCACGCTGGCCGACGACGGTCCGCCGGATGGCTGCGCCCATACAAACAGCCGGCCACGAGCTCCGCTCGTGGCCGTCTTACTGGTAACCCTGTCGTACCCCCAATCAACGGCTGGGTTAGGATCGCGGGTGTGCCTCGTCGTATGCTTTCTTCAGCTTGGCCGTCGTCAAGTGAGTGTAAATCTGAGTCGTGGAGAGCGACTGGTGACCTAGCAGCTCCTGCACGCTACGCAGGTCCGCCCCGTTGTCGAGCATGTGCGTGGCGAAGCTGTGTCTCAGCGTGTGCGGGCTGATCGATGGGTCCAGCCCCGCCTCTGTCAGGTACTTGTCCAGCTTGCGACGCACGCTCCGCGTGCTCAGCCGCTGGCCGTGCTTGTTGACGAACAGCGCCTCCTGGTCGAAGCTGGCGGAGCGCGGATCGATCCGTCTCATGTCCAGGTATCTGCGGATGGCGGTCAGAGCCGTCGGCCCGATGGGCGTGGTACGCTGCTTCTTGCCCTTGCCACGAACGCGCAGACACTGCCCGACGAAGTCGACGTCGGCCATGTTCAGATCGACCAGCTCGCTGACCCGGATGCCCGTGGAGTACATCACCTCCAGCATGGCCCGGTCCCGGGCACCAAGCAAGGTGCTGATGTCCGGCGTGTTGAGCAACACCTCGATCTGGCCGGCCTCCAGGAACTTCGGCAGGCGCTTCTCCTGCTTGGGCGTGCGGATGGTCGCCAGCGGATTGCCGTCTATATAGCCTCGCCGCCTACAGAACTTGTAGAAACTGCGAAGCGTCGCCAGCTTGCGAGCCATCGTGGACTTGGAGTAGTCCTGTTGCCCAAGGAAGGCCAGGAACTTCCGGATGGTCTCGGTCTCGATTTCCAGGAACATCTGGCGCAGGTCCGTGGTCGAGACGGTGGCCGTTGCGGTCGCCGTCGCCACTCCCGGACCAGACGGTGGATAGCCCGCCTGGCTCGCGCCGTAGCCCGGAGAGTTTCCAGGGCCGTCCGATCCGCCAACCGTCCCACACAGGAAGTCCGTAAACTGCCTGAGGTCCGCCGCATAGCACTTGGCTGTATGCGGCGAGAAGTGGCGCTCGTACGTCAGGTAGTTGAGAAACTCGTTGATCAAAGCGTTCTCGGTCATGATCGCATGCTACACTCGGCGAATGCCACACCGACACCAAAACCGACCTAAGGGTCCGGGTCCCACGAACCCAATGGCCTACCCCGCGACCTGATCGAGCTCCATCTCGAGGCGTCGGCCCATTTGGTAAGAAAGGACGGCTGCGTCGAACCAGTCGAACTCGCTTCCGGTCTCCGAAGCGAGCGAGGCAAAGGCGTCGATCACGTCTGCCTCATGTCCGGCCTGGTATCGGAACACATACCGTTCCGGTCCTTTTACCAGGGAAAGTTGCCGAATCTCTTTCATCGCGTCTCCTCCTCTCCCTCCACCCTCACGAGGGGCGACTCCGCCTCCTGCGGCGGCCGCATCAGGGTCCGAATAGTCATTGCGCAACAGCACCGCAAATACCTCTCCTGGCTGACGAGGTACGCCCGCCACCCGTACGGACTGTCGTCGTCGCTACGGTGCTCGGCAAACTGCCGCACCTGTTCGACGACGTAGTCGTGTTCGGCGTCGAAGACTCGTTGCGCCTGGGAGAGGAGTCCGCGTCCTCGCTCGTCTTGCGCCCGGACGGAAAACGGACGGGCTTGACGGGAAACCAGTACCGGATCAAGGCCACCGCCTTGTCCACCCCAGGGCACCTCCCCATACAGTTGAGCGGCGAGGCCAACGATGGGTGGGTCGTAGGGGTCATACTCAGTCACCGCAAAAACGAGTATCGCGTCTGCTCCCACCCGGTCACAGACCTCCAGAGCGTGACCGGGTGACTCTATTTCCCGGCGTCCCTGTTGAG
>JANQGB010001330.1 GCA_028277545.1 Phycisphaerae bacterium
CCGGGCGCAGACCGATGAGATCTGATCGCGAGCCTTGTCGATGGTGGCTCGCAGGTTGGCCAGCTTGTTGCTGGCGGTGTCGCGAACCTTGCCGAGCGCATCGGTGACTTCACAGTGCCGGCCGGCACTATCAGCCAAGCCATCGATCCGCGCGGCAAGGTTCGCGACACCGCCAGCAACAAGCTGGCCAACCTGCGAGCCACCATCGACAAGGCTCGCGATCAGATCTCATCGGTCTGCGCCCGGTTGCTCAAGCAGACCCGCACGGTCCGCATGCTCCAATATGCCAACGCCACCTTCCACAACGACCGCATGGTGCTGCCGCTCAAGGCCGAGCACCGCGGGCGGATACCGGGCATCATCCACCGCAGCTCGGACAGCGGCGCCACGCTGTTCGTCGAACCGGCGGAGGCGGTGGAGTTGAACAACTCCATCGTTCGCCTCCGGCAGAGCGAGCAGAAGGAAGTCAACCGGATACTGCAAGCGCTATCCCGACTGGTCCATGACAACACGCAGTCCATAGCCAGCACTCTCGAAGCGCTGGCCGTCCTGGACCTGATCACCGCCAAGCACAGGTACGGTAAACAGTACGAGTGCCAGTGTCCGGACGTGAGAGACGACGGCGTCATGTATCTCCAGCAGGCTCGTCACCCCTTGCTCCTGGACCTGTTCCAGTCCGACGACGAGGCCGACCGGCGCGACGTGGTGCCCATCGACGTACGCCTGGGCGACGACTTCGACCTGCTGATCGTCACCGGCCCTAACACCGGCGGCAAGACCGTCACCCTTAAAACGATCGGATTGATGGCGGTCATGGCCCAGTCGGGCATCCCCATTCCGGTCGCGGCCGGCTCGGAGATTCCGATCTTCCGCAAGGTGTTTATCGACGTTGGGGACGAGCAATCACTGGAACAGTCGCTGAGCACCTTCAGCGGCCACATGTCGCACATACTCGATATTTGCAGGCGTGCCGGGCGGCATTCGCTGGTGCTCATCGACGAACTGGGCGCCGGCACCGACCCCGATGAGGGCACCGCCATAGGACGGGCCGTCATAGGCGAACTGATCAAGGCCGGGGCCAAGACTATCGTCACCACCCACCTGTCGGCCCTCAAGGGCGTGGCCTACACCGAGGCCCGGGCGGACAATGCATCGGTCGAGTTCGACGTGGAAACGCTCCGCCCGACGTTCCATCTCCGCCTGGGCGAACCGGGGAACAGCAACGCTATCGTGGTGGCCCAGCGGTTGGGCATGCCGGGCCGGATGGTCAAGCAAGCCCGGGCCTACCTCAGTGACCGCCACCGCGAACTGCAGAAGGCCATCGAAGGCACGCTCGAGAGCCGGCGGCATGCCGAGCAGGCCCGCCGGGAGGCGCTCAGCGCCCGGCTCGACGCCGAGCGATCGCGCGACGAGTACGAGCAACAGCGGCGTGACCTCTCGGCGGAACAGGACGAGTACCGCCGCTGGATCGAATGGATCAACCACCTCAAACCCAAGGATCGCGTGTTTGTCAGCAGCTTCGACACTGACGCCACGGTGGTCCGCATGTACCTGCACAAGCAGACCGCCCTGGTATCGGCCGGCGCCATGGAGATGGAAGTAAAGCTCAGGGACCTGAGCGAACCGGCGGAGGAGGAAGAGGAGCCGTCAGCGCGATGGTAGCAGCCGCCCTATGGGCGGCGCCGGCTGGCGCCAGATGAGTGGGTGGTTACGAGTGGACCGGGTTTTCGCCCGGAGGGCGTACGCTTGCAGCCAGGGACTTCAGCCCCTGGGAACCTGCGGAGACAACGGTGCCGAAGCGCGGCATCAACGAGCCGGGGCCGGTCATCCTTGTTCCCAAGTGGCTGGCAAGAAACCCGGGCCCACGCTTCTCGACGCTGAAACTCGTGCGAAGGCCGCTCGGCGCTATTCCTGCACGTCGATCTTGATGACCTTGGCCTTGGACTCTTCCTTCTTGGCCAAGGTGACCTCGAGCACGCCGTTGCGGCAACTGGCGCTGATCTTCGAGGATTCGACGACGGCCGGCAGCGGGACGTTGCGGACGAAGGCGCCGAAACGACGCTCGCGATGGATGAGCCCCTTGCGGGATTCGTCCTCGTAGTCGCAGCCCTTCTGCCCCTTAATAACCAGGGCCCCGTCGGCAAAGGTCAGCGAGATGTCCGCCGCTTCGAGACCGGGAACTTCGGCCCGGACCACGTACCGGTCATTCTCTTCGAGCACGTCCACCGCGGGAGCCCACTCCTGACCATCGAATGGTCCGGTCGAGAAGCCGCCGTGCCACACGCGACCGAAGAGGTTGTTAATCTCGTCCTGGAGGTCGCTCAACGCGAACTGCCCTTCCTTGCGAAACGGAATCAGTGCCATGGCAGATCTCCACATCCCGTCGCCAATCGCGCCCGACGCGGGCGCCGTCTCTAATACAATTATACGCTCTGTCGCCGCACGGTGTTCTGTTTGCGTACCGCCGCCGGCGCCCTACATGGGCGGAGGTTCGGTACCGACGGGCTCTCCCGGACCTGCCGGGCCGCCGCCCATCCCCGCCATGGCCATCTGCATCAGTGCCTTGATCAGGTCCATGGGGATAAGGATGTCGGTCTGGGCCCCGCCTTGCGGCACGATGGCACTGTACATGGCCACGGGCTTCTCGACCGGCGGCAGGTTGGGAAGCGCTCCCCCGTCGGTGGCCTTGGCGATCGCGCCGGCCAGCTTCATCACACCGTTGGGCGATAGGTACCCCTCAAAGAACCGCCCGGCTGGAAGCATCGAAGCTACGGCCTTGACTTCCGCGTGCTCGGTCAGCGGTGACTTACCGCCCTGCACCAGGCCAACCACGTTATCGAGGTGGGCAGCGCCACCGCCCACTGTCACCACCACATGTTCCGCGCCCGCAGGCGACATGCGTACCAGGGCGACGTCCTTGCCGAGAAGCTGCGTCATCTTGGTCACGTCGGCCTCATCAGCACCCATGGCCGCGGGATGGAATTTCAGATGCGACGCGTCGCCTTCGGCCTTGGGGATGTAGTGCACGAAATCGTCCAGGCCCGGGGCCTCGTCGGTGGCCATGCCGGCCTTGAGCTCGTCGAAGAGTTGACCGAACTGCGATAGAAACTGCTCAGCCCCGCCGTCGACGCCAATCACGCAAGTCACTGCCATAGTGCCGTCCGCCCCTTCCGCCAGACCGTTGACGCCGAAAGACACTGTCCGCAGGCTGGTGATCATCTCCGTGATCACCGGCTGCAGCTTGGCCACGAATGGCGGCGCCTCGGGCTGCTGGGCGAGTGCGGCGAAGATCTGCTCCAGAATCTTGCCCCCTAGTTCGCTGGCCGCCTTGTTGGAGGCCTTGCCCATGGCGAAGGCGAACTCCTCCGCCGGCAGGCCCGTCAACAGGGAGTTCGACGGAACCTTCAGATCGTTCAACGCGGAAGCCATGGCTGTGCCCTGCTTCGCGCCTACGTAGTAGCCGAAGGTGATGCCTTCCGCTCCGAGCCGTACCGACAGCCCGGCCGACTTGAAGTCCTCTAGCATGGCCAGGTCCATGCCTGTGGCGTTCATCGGTTCGGCAATCGCGCTCCACACCGGGCTGGCCGTCAAGGCGCTCAGGTGGCCCCAGGCGGCGAAGTCGTCCTGCGCCCAGCGTTTCTGTTCATGGGCGGTCATCTGCGAAGACAAGGAAGACTTGCCCTGCAGGATGGTCTTGACCAACTCGGGCGACGGGCCCAAGACCGCATATCCGCTTTTCTCGGCCGCGTAGGTTTCGTTACCCATGAACAGGATCTTGCTGATACCGTCCCCGGCATCCTCGGGGCTCAGCATCGAGAGCAAGTCCGTGTACCCGGAGACAGGCACCAGGATGGCGAGCGACTGGCTGACCGCCTCGGCGGTCTCTGCGGGCATCACCACCACGCCCAAGCTGCCTTCGTCATTCACGCCCGCCAACAAGCCAAGATGGCCTTTGGCCATGGCCAGCATGCTCATGCCGGCCATGGGGGCGTTGATCTCCATCGCCAGGTTGGTGACCTTCTTATCGAACTCCGCCAGACTGCGCACGCTGACCAGACCCCAGGCCTCGCCCGGCACCACTTCGAGCAACCCCTTGGCCGCCGGTGCCTGAGCCACTGCGGCAAACGGGGCCGCAACCAGACAGGTCATCGCCAGGGCGAATGTGAGCTTCCGTTTCATATCCCGAATCTCCTCGTAGCGCCGGACCGTTGCGGGCCCGCGTCAAGTCGGCCTCACCCGCCATATCGATCCTGGCTCGAACTGCGGCAACTTACCAGCAAACCCGCCGGGTGTAGACCCCCCGGCGTCGGAAATCGTAACCAGGCTCGGTCGCCGGGCCGGGCCGGGCCGGCGCAAAGAAATCACAGGCTGGCCTGATGAGGAGGCAATAGATTGTTTGACGCCGGCGCCAAGCTCGCCGAGAATCGTCCGGCTCTGCTGGGGTTCACGGAGACCAGA
>JANQGB010001334.1 GCA_028277545.1 Phycisphaerae bacterium
TGTCCAAGATAATCGGAATCGACCTCGGAACCACGAACTCGGTCGTGGCAGTTATGGAAGGCGAGACTCCCAAGGTCCTGACCAACGCCCAAGGATCCAGGCTGACGCCGTCGGTGGTGGCCATCACGGATAAGGGCGACCGGCTGGTCGGCCAGACGGCCCGCAACCAGCAGGTCACCAACCCGGAGAACACCGTGTTCTCCATCAAGCGCTTCATGGGGCGGCGCCATAACGAGGTCAGCCACGAAGAGAAGCTGGTACCCTACAAGGTCATCGGTGGACCAGAAGAGCTGGTTCAGGTCGAGGTTCGGGGCAAGACCTACGCCCCGCCGCAAATCTCGGCCATGATCCTGCAGGACCTCAAGAAGACGGCAGAGGATTACCTGGGAGAGAAGGTGGATCGGGCGGTGATCACCGTGCCGGCCTACTTCAACGACTCGCAGCGCAAGGCCACCAAGGAGGCGGGCGAGATCGCCGGGCTGACGGTCGAAAGGATCATCAACGAGCCGACTGCGGCTGCCCTGGCCTACGGTCTGGACAAGAAGAAGGAAGAGCGCATCGCGGTCTTCGATCTGGGCGGCGGCACCTTCGACATCTCCATCCTGGAAATCGATCCGGAGATCGGAACGTTCGAGGTTAAGAGTTCCAACGGGGACGGCCATCTCGGCGGCGACGACTACGACGAGGAGCTGATCAACTATATCTGCGAGGAGTTCCGCAAGAAGGAAGGCATCGATCTGCGCAGCGACGCCATGGCCATGCAGCGGCTCAAGGAGGCCTGCGAGAAGGCCAAGTGCGAGCTCTCGACGGTGATGGAGACCTCGATCAACTTGCCGTTCATCATGGGTGGCGCCGACGGCCCCAAGCACCTGCAGGAGACCATCACCCGCAGCAAGTTTGAGCAACTGGTGGAATCACTGACCGCGCGGTGCCGCGGCCCGGTCAGCGAGGCACTCCGGGCGTCGGGGTTCTCGCCTTCAGACATCGACGAGGTCGTGCTGGTGGGCGGCTCGACGCGGATGCCCTCAGTGCAGGAGCTGGCCAAGGACATCTTCGGCAAGGAGCCCAACAAGGGCATCAACCCCGATGAGGTGGTGGCTCTGGGGGCCGCGATTCAGGGCGGCGTGCTGGCGGGCGATCTCAAGGAGATGGCCCTGCTGGATGTCACGCCGCTGACCCTTGGCGTGGAGACGCTGGGCGGAAAGATGACGCAGTTGATCGCGGCCAACACCACGATCCCGACGTCCAAGACCGAGACCTTCTCGACGGCCACGGACGGCCAGACCGAGGTGACCATTAACGTGCTGCAGGGCAACCGGCCCATGGCGGCGGACAACCGCTCGCTGGGGCAGTTCAACCTGACCGGCATCGCCCCGGCGCCGCGGGGCATGCCGCAGATCGACGTGACCTTCGACATCGACGCCAACGGCATTCTGAAGGTCAGTGCCAAGGACAAGGCCACCTCCAAGGAGCAGTCCATCCGCATCGAGGGCAGTTCCGGACTGTCGTCCGACGAGGTCGAGCGGATGAAGAAGGAAGCGGCCGAGCACGAGGCCGACGACGCCAAGCGTGTCGAACTGGTGGACGCCCGCAACACCGCCGAACAGATGGCCCACGAGACCGAGAAGCAGCTCAAGGCCCACGGCGAGAAGATCCCCGCTGACGAGCGGGCCAAAGTCGAGCAGGCGGTCTCGCACCTGCGGGAAGTGGCCAAGGGCGACGACGCGGACGCGATGAAGAAGGCCACTGAAGCGCTGATGGAAGCCTCGCAGACCATCGGCAAGATCATCTACGAAGAGGCGGCCAAGCAAGCGGGCACGGCCGGCGCGGCTGGACCGGCGCCCGACGGTGAGGTGCCGCCGCAGGCGGAGGAAAGCTCCAAGGGCGAGGACGTGATCGACGCCGATTTCGAGGTGAAGGACAGCAAGTAGTCCTCGGAAATCCGCCGGCGGCGTGCGGCAGTGGCGTAGTCCGAGTGCCACACGCCCGCCGGACACCAGGTAGGAAACGGACGCCCGCCCGGCCCCTGATGGCCGAGCGGGCCTCGCTGTATTATCGGTCCCACTGCATCGCAGCACCCATCTTCGCCCGGACAGGGCGCCTCCGAGCCAGTGCGAGCACCCGAGTCGCAGTGCCC
>JANQGB010001428.1 GCA_028277545.1 Phycisphaerae bacterium
TGGGCGACGCCGACAGCAACGGAATCGACGACGCCTGCGAGTCTGACGAACAGGCCTGCTGCCTGCCTGACGGCAGGCGGGAAGCCACCCAGGGCATTACAGGCGGCGGGCGGCAAGTAGACGCAACTGCCGTCAGGCAGGCAGCAGGCCTGTTCGTCAGACTCGCAGGCGTCGTCGATTCCGTTGCTGTCGGCGTCGCCCAGGCAGGCGCCGCCCGGAGCCAGGAATCCGCCCATCAGGGCGCAGTCAGGCGGCGGCAGGTAGGCGCAGCTACCGTCCGGCAGGCAGCAAGCCTGTTCGTCCTGCTCGCAGGCGTCGTCGACGCCGTTGCTGTTGGCGTCGCCCAGGCAGACTCCGCCTGGCGGCACGAATCCGCCCATGGCCGGGCAATCAGCCGGCAGCACGTAGGTGCAACTACCGTCCGGCAGACAGCAGGCTTGTTCATCCTGCTGTTCGCAGGCGTCGTCGACGCCGTTGCCATCGGCATCACCCAGACACACCCCACCCGCAGGCACGAAACCGCCCATCGCGCCGCAATCGAAGGGCAGCAGATAGGTGCAGCTACCATCAGGCAGGCAGCAGGCCTTCTCCTCCTGCTCGCAGGCATCGTCGACACCATTGCCGTCTGCGTCGCTCAAGCAGATGCCGCCAGGAGGCTGGAAGCCGCCCATCTCGATACACTGATCGAGGGGCAGTGTAACGCAGGCCCCGTCCGGCAGGCAGCAGGCTTCGGGGAAGTCGTTGGCCCCGTGAATCTCGAAGAACCAGCGTTCTTCGACCTCTCGCCCGCCTCCGTTGTTGACGAAGCTCACCAACTGCCGCATCAGCAGGTAGCCGCCCGGCTCGACGGCGAACGGGTCGGCGACAGTCGCCTTGCCCTCCTGCGGTATCTCGTAGAAGACGTCGAAGAAACTGTCCGGCGGGATGAACTCGGGATTGTTGCGGGAGATGGGCTCGCCGTCGGCATCCACCACCGGCACCCAGGGCAGGACCTGCTGCATGCCATCTATACGCAGCTCGCCATAGGGGTCGTCGCCCAGCAGCGCCTCGAGTTGTCCTGGCCCAACGGGCACCAGTTCCATCCGCAGCACTTCGACGGGGATGGGCTGAGGTCCGGGCTGCTCGATGATGTTCCCGTTGACCAGGGTCATGTACTGGCCCTCTGGGGCGGGCGGCCCGGGGATGAAGTCCTCGACGTTGAAGCCCATGACAGGCACGAAGCCGTTGTTGAAGAGTTCGCCGCCCCGCTGTCCCACGCGCTCTCCGTCGAGGGTCCACCAGCCGGCCAGATCGACGTAGATATTCTCGTCCTCCACGTCGAAGATCAGGGCCAGGTTGATGACCGTGCAGTACGGAATGGGCGGATCGCCCGGGTCCAGCCACCAGTCGGCGATGACCAGGTACCAGCAGGGGTCCGGACTGGCGGGATCGGGCATGATGGTGATATTGAAATTGGGAAAGGGCCCGTCGATGTGGTGAATCAACACCGGCGGGGCGCCGTTGGAACATATGCGCCCCTCGATGTGGAAGTCGTTAGGCCACAACTCCGGATTCTCGACGTCCTGGTGAACCTCGGCGTTGATGCCCACGACGATGGCCATCGCCGGGCCCGCACCCACCAGGAGACCCAGGGCCAAGGCCGCTGTTCCCCACCGCCACTGCTTCGATCGAGCTTTCATGTTGACTACCTCCCGCGGCCAGTCGCCGCTAATGCAAAGAACCGTGCTTTTCCGGCCACCTCTAGTCGGCGACACAGCACTCGAATCGCCTCGCTCCTCTGTCGGCGTCTTTGCCGAGCAGATCATGGTGTTCGATAGAGTTATGCATGTTCATATCCTTCATAGCCTTTAATTTCGAGCCTCGTCACATCGCGCCCTCGTCGTGTCAACCGTGGTTGGAGATCGGTTGCGGCGTGTCTGTGGGCCCCGAAATCCTGCGCCCGGCGCGACATCCCGGCGGCGGGCTCAGCGGACCGGGTTGAGGATGAGCCGGACCGCCCCGAGTAGCGTGGCGAACCGCCAGTGGCTCGCCAAACGGAGTCGCGCTCCCCCGACCGCGACTCTTCGCCCACTCGCGACGGCCCGACTGCCTCATTGACTCAACTCCCCGTTCCATTACCTTGCTCCGTCTCGCCGGGGCTGGCTGCCTGACTGGCAGGCGACAACTCGCCATGCCCCGGACTACTATCTGATAGACCCGGATTTGTTTGACTTTGACACAGGCCAGCAGGAAAACGGGGCTGCCGGCAACTCAGAACGGAACGCAGCAGGTGAGGACGCCACGTTGCGACGAATCCGCATGAAACACCACCGCCGACTTCCGGCCGCCGCCTGCAATCTCCCGCTGCTGCCCGTGGTGCTGATCGTGCCGCCGGTCCTCCTGACCTCCGCGGTGCAGCTTCGCGCCCAGGAAGTGCCGCTCAGACTCACGCTAACCATGACTTACGGCGGGCAGGTGTCGGGCTTGGTGCTGGATCACAGCGACCGCGTTGTCGTGCTGGATTACCAGCAGGCACCGTGCGCTTTCGCGTTCGACGAGGCAGAGGTCGCCTCGGCCTATCGAGCCCGAAAGAAGTTGCTGAGTCACGCGCGGGGCGGCGCCGAGCGTTTGAACGCCGAGGATCACTTCCAGCTGGGGCTCTACGCCCTGTCGCGACACCATCCTGTCCTGGCCAACATCGAGTTCAAGACGGCCGTGCGGCTGGACCGTCGGTACAGCGAGGATGTGGAGGCCGCCCGCGAACACCATCGGCAGCGTCTCCGCGAGAGGAGGCTGAGTGACAAATCGCCCAAGCTGAACCATCGCAAGTTACCCAACGACCAGGCCGTCCTGCCCGGCCTGACCGAGACCATCGAGAAGGCCGCGGAGCCAAGCCGCGAGCAGATGATCGAGCTGTACAAGGAGTTCGGGCGTTCGGTGGGCAAGAAGATCGAGCTTGACCTGAAGCTGGTGGAAACCGAGCACTTTTTGATCTGGACCGACTGGGAACCGCACCGGCGCGACACGCTGGGCCGGTGGTGTGAAGAGATGTACGCCGCGGTGGCCGCCACGCTGGGCCTGGCCGAGGGCGCCGAGGTGTTCCTGGGAAAGTGCCCGGTGTTCTGCTTCCGCACCAAGGCTGGCTTCCTGCGTTTCGGTCGCACCTACGACGGCTGGACAAATGCCAACGCCAACGGATACAGCCGGACCGACTCCACCGGCCACACTCACCTGGTCA
>JANQGB010001470.1 GCA_028277545.1 Phycisphaerae bacterium
GCCGATATTATCTGTGCGACGCCAGTTTCCTCGTGGCCCTGCGTGGTACCCCTGAAGTGGTTATGGAGGTGGCTACTGCCCTGGAAGACCCCGACTGGATGCCTTATCTGGGCCGCAAGTCCTGCCCGCCAGCCGTGCCGCTCTTGGCCGGAGCAGGTGACTTCACCGATCTGACTGCCGCGCTCCAGTCGCAGGCCTGGCGCCCGCGCTTCAGCGGTGACCATGCCCCAGATGGTGCTAGTCCCAGATCTGGCGGTGAAATTACGCTCGACAGTGTACTCGAGTGCGCCGTGGTAGATGGTGTCGATCTGCCCTCAGACGCTGAGCCCCGCCAGGACGTCGCAATCTCCTTCGACCCTCCGGTACACCAGCCGCGATACGTGCTGCGAAGACAGATTTCCGTTGCCGTGGGCGAGCCTACCCAATCCCCGTGTCCGCCTCCGCCACGCCCGCGCGCGTCGTATCAGAACACGGCGTACAGGAAGACGCGTGCGGAACGTATGAAGGCCGACCATTTCCTATGTCTGTTCTGCAAGGCACCTGCCGGGACCGTGCAGCACATTACCTACCGCCGGGCAGGCGGGCATGAGACTCTCGATGATCTGCGTACGATGTGCCGCCTCTGCCACGATGCCGTGACCATGATCGAGTACGGCCTGGGCATGGGCCTGGACCGCATCAACCCTGAGGATCCTGCATGGCGGCAGGTCATGATCGACAAGCGGGCTGAGATATTGCGTTGGCGGTCACTGGCGATCCGCCGACGTCATTTCGACCCCGAGGAGGTGTAGTAGGTATGTATCTGTCTTGTCTGCTTGTAGACACCGGCAGCAGCCCGGATCGCCGGCGCCCCGGTCGATCATGGTTGCGTAACATGTACCGCGTACACCAGCGGTTGTGCATGGCGTTTCCAAGTGACCCGCGAAGGGGGGACGACCCAAACTTCCTGCAGCCCTATGACCCCGCGGACTTCCCACAGGTTCACGCCCGGCGTACTGACAGCGGAGCGTTCCTGTTTCGCGTGGACGTTCAGTCTGGTGGCCGGGTCGTGATCCTAGTACAGTCCGCCATTAAGCCGGACTGGGAGTATGCCTTCCACAATGCAGGGCACTTCCTGGCCGCACGCCCGGAAGTGAAACCAATCGACCTTTCTTTCGGAGCAAAAACGTGCCTGCGGTTCCGACTCGTGGCCAACCCGACTCGCAAGGTGGCCACGATACCCAGGGCGAAGCGATCTGACGTTAAAGAGCCGGGTCGGCATGGGCGCCGCGTACCCGTGCCGGGAACCGACGAGGCACTTAAGGAGTGGTTGGAGCGCAGAGCCGAGCCAGGTGCTCGTTCGGGCAAAGCACCGTTCGCCCACCGGCCGCGAGCGGGGTTTCGTCTTCAGAGGATCGACCGCATCCAGTGCGGGTACGTCTATATGTGCAAGACGCACGACCGATCCCGGGGACAACGACTGCGCTCGGTTCGCTACGACGGTGTGCTTGAAGTCACTGACGCGGACGGTTTTCGGAACACTGTAATCCGCGGCATTGGCCCCGCTAAATCCTTTGGGTTCGGCCTGCTGTCCGTTGCGCCGCTGCCATGACTGGAAGCACCGCGTCCGGCGGCGCGCCTGGCGCAGCCGGATTCTCTGCTCTTTGGCAAGTTAATAGTCAGTAGACCGGATGAGGATCGCAAGATATGGACGACCTGCACCAACTCCCGCGCTTCGACGGCACACTGAGCCATCTCTACGTCGAGCACGCCCGGATCGACCAACACGACAAGGCCATCGCCGTTCAGGACAAGGACGGCTGCACGCCGGTGCCAGTGGCGGCTCTAGCCTTGTTGATGTTGGGTCCGGGCGTCAGTATTACGCATGCTGCGGTAAAGGCTCTGGCCGACAACAACTGCCTGGTGGCTTGGGTAGGCGAGCACGGCGTGCGCTTGTACGCCTGGGGCATGGGAGGGACGAGAAGCAGCGCCGCGCTCCTGAGGCAGGCGGCTTTGGCCAGCAATCCCTCCTCGCGCCTCGAGGTAGTGATGCGCATGTATAGTAAGCGCTTTGGCGAGCCGATTAATGCGGCCTTAAAGTTGCAACAGATCCGTGGAATGGAGGGTGTCCGTGTCCGCGATGCCTATGCCCGTGCCAGCGAAGCTACAGGGGTCCCGTGGAGCGGGCGGAACTACAATCGCGGAAAGTGGACATCCGCTGATCCCGTCAACCGGGCATTGTCCGCGGGCAATTCGTGCCTGTACGGCCTAGTCGACGCCGCAATTCTATCGGCCGGATACTC
>JANQGB010000047.1 GCA_028277545.1 Phycisphaerae bacterium
AGGAGCATGCCATGAAGACATCCACAATCCAATGGGGACTGGTGGCCGCTATGGATTGTGGATGTCTTCATGGCATGCTCCTTGCGCTCGTTCCTCAACCTCTGGCTCACCCTGACAACAACGGCGCGCGGACCCGGCGGGTAGCCTTCGACGGCGGGTTTCCTACGCCGGGGATGTTCGCTGCGCCGGCGGACTATTCGCCGGAGTGGCGCGCATATTTGGGATGCAGACAGGAAATGACAACCGGCGGGCGGGCCGGACGGACGGTCAGACGCACGTCGAGGCTGCCTTCGCTACACCCGGGCGACCAGGGGACGCACCGCCGCCCGGACCCAGCGGTAGACGTGGGCGCAGGCCAGCCAGCCGGCATGTCGCCGCCGGTAGATCGAAGCCATGTGCTGGCGCCCCGGCAGGACCATGGACAGCAAGTAGCCAACCCGAAAGCGCAGGCCTCGAGCACACAGCACGTTGACCAGGACGTGGCGGACCGGGTGCCGTTGATCACGGGGTGCGTGCCAGAGTGCCAGGCGATCCAGCAGGCCCACCCGGCTCCGTCGCAGATCGACCAACGCCGACGCGGGCACGGTTCGCCCCCAGACAGCTTCCACGCGGGCCAGGGCTTGGCGCACGGGCAGAACCAGCCGCCAACGTCTCGCCCGGTCAACCAGCAGTGGCCAGTCGACATCCCAGCCGTGGGCGTCGACGTACCGCTTGATGTCGTACAACCAGAGCAACCGCGACGAGCCGTGACAAGCGGCGTGGGCAGCAAGATGGATCACCATGCTCTCGTGGCTCGGTACTCGCACCTGGGCACCGTCCAGGGTCATCCGCCGTGCCCCCGCCCAGAAATCGTCGTCGGGAACTGTGCCCCAGTAGCGGGCCGGGCGCAGAGGTCGGGCGTGCAGGTCGATCCGCAGCGGCACGGTGTGCCCGGTTACGTACTCACGCTCGTAGTAGTAGCGTGGGAAGAAATCATCCCGAACCTGGCCCCGGCCACGGCGGCAGCCGAGTCCGCAGAGTACCTTGTCGGCCCGGGGCACGTCCTCGGCTCTGACCAGCAGGTCGACATCCGCCATCGGACGGAGATCGGGGCGATCGTAGACGGACAACAGCAGAGCCGCACCCTTCATCAGCAGCGATGGAATTCCAGCGTCATCCAGCCCGCGGGCCAGCGGCGCGAAGGTGTGGCCAAGGTGCAGGTTCCTGGCTGCTATCTCGGAAGCGTGTTCTTTCAGGCCGTCCATGGCCGCTGGCGGCAGGATGACCTCTTCGCGGGACGCCGCTTCCAGCAGCAGACCAGAAAATCCGGTCCGGCGGGCAGCGGTCACCAAGGTTGCAGCCTGGGTATCGCCCGGGTCGATTTGCCCGCGAAGGCATCCGACCAGCAGGCGATCCTCTGCGAGTCGATGATCTTCGTTTGCCGGGCTGCTTGTCGTGGCCATGCTTGCCCCCTGCGGCCGGCGCCTGTCAGATGGCATAGTCGCGGAGCGGGCTGCGCCGGTCGCCGCTACCGCTTGTCCAAGCCCTCCCGCACCGAATCGACCAGATCGCAAGTCGCGTTGATCTCGCCGCCCCGCAGCCTATAGCAGACCGCCGAGCGAATCACCTCGGCCAGCAGATCGATCCCGCCGCGGCCGAACTCCAGGAAATTGAACGATAAACGATTCAGCTCGAAGGCCGCTTCTGCTCGCGACATGGGCATCAGGCAGGGTTGGGCGCCCGCCTCGTACTTGGGGAAGATCACCGCCCGCAACGGGCAGGTCGTACCCACGGCGCCCTCGCGAACCCGTGTAGGATCCAGAAAGCGTACTTTGCCCTTGAGGGGTTTGGTATGAACACCGGCGTCGGCGATGGGCAGCCCCAGCTCTTCGACCACCGGGTGAGATCCTGCCTTCACGCAGAGGGCTTTGGGGTAGGGCATCAGGGAACCGGTCTGGGGGGCAATGAGGGCGAACTCGTCCGACAAGTAGCGCCAACCCCTGGCCAGCAGGCCTGCCGCCAGCGTGGTCTTGCCGCTGCCGGGCGAGGCCGGGAAGATGAACCCCATCCCGTCTCGCTGCATGACCGAGGCATGAATCTGCAGGTACTCCGGCCGGTTCAGCATGATCTGCCAGTTGATGGCCCATTCCAGGTAGGGTAGCACGGCCGCCGGATCGCGAGTCTTGAACTTCCGTGGTCCGGGAGTACGAATGTTAAAGTGCTTGCGGAACCAGGGCAGCATTCGACGGTGGCTAACCTCCACCTCGACCGCGCGTGCCGGGCGCGTCTGGACGCGATAGCCCCGATACAGCTTGGCGTAGCTCTCGAGCAAGCCGGCGACCTGCGAACGAACGCACACCCCCACGGCGCCGATCTGGAAGTAGAGCGGGCCGCACGACGACTCTTCAGCAGGCCGGGCCGACTCGCCGATCACCTGTGGCATCGTCGTTGCGTGGGTAGGCAGCGTCACGGGGAGAGCCGTCATCGGCGAACTTGCCCTTTCGAGCGATCGACAATCTTGTTGCGGGTCATCTCCCGCAGGGATGCGGCAACGTCGCGCAGGGCAACGTCCTGGTCAACGTCGTACCGCTGAGTGAGTAGGCTGGCCAGTTCCGCCGTGTCCCGCGTTCCATCGCAGTGTTGCCAGATGAAGTAGGCGGTATCGTTGAGGCGATGGGTGACGTTGTCGGCCGTGTCGTAGAGCAGGGCCTCACCGTCCAGCTCATGGTGGACCAGACCGGCTCGCTTGACGGGGTAGGTTGGTCGGCGTTTGAAGAACATCCGTGTCCTCTGGCCGGTGCGAGCTATCAAACGGTGATCAGACTGTCCCCCGTGGCCGCCAGGGCAACCGACGGCCGAAACAGTTGGACGAACGGTGCCGAATAAACCAGCAGCTTACCGCCCTTGCGGATGAACTCCCGCCGGGCGGCGTCACCGTCTGGCGATGCCTCCTCCGGAGAGTGAGCGTCCTCTGGTTCGGTCTGATTCAGCGGGAGATCGCCGCTCGTCTCTTGCGTCACGACAGCCTGCTTCCAAAACGCGTCTGTGGACCGGGTGCGCCCCCGCGTCCACTTCACCCGCATGTTTATCGGAACTTCGCCCGGACGGCTGAAGCCAATTCAGTGCCGTGTCGTCAGGCTCAGCGGCTGGAAAGCCACTCGAGACGCAGCTTGTTGACGTAGTGCCAGAGCGAGAATACCACCAGCGCGAGGACCGCCGGCGTCACGACCACGACCAGCATCACGGAGTAATCAGATCGAGGCGGAGCCCGGGGCGGTGAGGAAATGGTCTGCCGCGCATCGATCCCGTCTGGCGTCGAGGAAGACGTCTCGCTGTTAGCGTCCCCCTCGCCCGGCCAGTTAGGTGCGCCAGAGGCGCCTGCGACCGGTGTCGCCTCTCGGTCCGCCAGCTTTGAGGAACCGGGACTCTTGTCCGACGGGAACTGCGAGTCGTCAGCGCCCAGTTCGCCCTCGATGTCCGCCAGTGCTCTGTCCGGGCGCGTGGCGGCCGCCGACTTTGAGCGCGGTCCGCTACGTGCCCGGACAGAGCACTGGCGGACATCGAGGGCGAACTGGGCGCTGACGACTCGCAGTTCCCGTCGGACAAGAGTCCCGGTTCCTCAAA
>JANQGB010000157.1 GCA_028277545.1 Phycisphaerae bacterium
ACTCTCCGGGTCCCAGGCTGTTGGTATCGAAGGCCAGGGCTTCCACCCGCACGGCCAGCGACCCGATGGCGTTCACGCCCATGTCCGCCAGCGTTCCGCGCGCCCTGCCGTCCGGCAGATGGTCCAACTGGCGATAGGTATACGAGCCGTACGCGTCGAGCTCCGAGCCGATCCGCGGCAGCTCTTCGGCCTCGTTGCGATTGTCGTCAGCCGGACAGAAGTAGACCTTCTTCGAGGTGGTCTGCCAGTTCAGCAGGGCGCCCAGCCCGTTTGGCTCCCGCGGGTGGTCGGGGTTGGCGGCCCCGATCCATAGCTGGTTGCTGGCCAGGGCGGCGCAGGCGAAGTCAAACGGGCCGGCGCAGGCCGGTCCGCGGGGGATCAACCCGTTCTGCTCGCCGGCGTAGGTGATAATTCCCAGCCCGATCTGACTGAGATTAGCTCCGCACACGGTCAGCTTGGCGCCGTCCCGCGCCCGGCGAAGCGAAGGGAGCAGAATGCTGATCAGCAGGGCGATGATGGAGACCACCACCAGGAGCTCGATAAGCGTGAAACCGCCGCGCCGGCGGCCGCGGGATCCACCTCTTACGCAGTCGTCTGCCGACGGCATCTGCACCGCTCCGGGATCATCGATTTGACACGGCACCTGGCCCGACCTGATACACCATACACAACGGGCCGCTCGGCTTCCAATTGCCTGCCAGTCCATTAGAATACCACCGCTGACATCCGAGGCGTGGCCGAGCGCACCGGCCCCGGCGGGCTGGTGCGTAAGCTCACCCGACGCCTGGAACCTGGCCGCGGAGTAGGATCCACTGTACGGACCACCGCCCGGATTCCCCGGGCGCCGCCGCAACTAGAACGGAGACCGATGTGAACAAGGCAGTGTTACCCGGCGTGATCCTGGCGGCCGCGTTCGTGCTGTTCGGTGGGGCCGTCATGCTGGTTCCCTCCCTGCAATCCGACCAGACCGCTGTTACCGCCGATGTCCGCTACGGGGTCGAACGTGCCCGCCGGCTGATCGACCAGGTGGGCGAGAACGAGGAACGCCTGGAGGTGGTTCTCGAAGGTCTGAGGCTCGCCGACGTCGCCGAGTTGGACGACGACACCGTAGCCGAGCTCACCGAGGCGGACCGGGAACTGCTCGATGAGGCCGGCGAGCGCCTGGGCGATATTCTGAACTCCACCCGGGCGGAACGCCGGGCTCTCCACGAACGCATGCAAAACGCCGGGGGCGAGGTAATTCCGTCGCCGCGACCGACCTTTGGCGCCAACGCCAGCCAAATGGCGGCGGCGATTCGCGAGGGCCTGCGGGCCCGTGACCGCATTCTGGCGGAAAACGATTCGCTTCTGGCCGAGGCGCTGACAGTGGTCAGAGAAGCCCTCGCGGTCCAGCAGGGCGAGGCCAGCGGCCGAAGTGACCCTGCTCCGTTGCGACTCGAGGGGGCGATTCTCTACAGCCAGGCAACAGGAGCCCAGCGCAAGGCACGATGGTTGAGGGAGCGGGCTCGCCGGCCGCGAACCGAACTGGCGGTGCTCAGCGGCGAACTCGATCGCCTCGGCCGTGGTGGTGCTGTGGTGGAAGCCAGCGAGATCGACGCCCGCATCGATGCTGCCAAGACTCAACGGGCGGAAAGGCAGGCGGCTCGGGACGCATTGCGCGAAGCGGTCGCATCGCTCGCCCGGACCATCGCCGATCTCGAGGCCAGGTTGGCTCGCCACCAGTCAGAGGCGGACGAAGCCCGGGCCGCGCTCGACGCGCTGGCCCAGAAAGGAATCGATTTCTCCGACCCGCAGGGTTTCCGCAAGTTCTCGGTCATGTACGCCGGGCAGTCCAAGCTCTATCGCGAGGCGCTGCGTCAGGCCCAGATCCTTGAGTTCGGAACGCTGGCCAACGCGTCGCTGGACGACAGCGGTGATTTCCTGGAGGGCGCCTACGTTCCGGACGGCGGCTCCGGAGACGTGTCACCCCAGCGCGGTCTGTACCATTACCGTGCCGAGCTGGCGGAGCGTGAACAGCAGGCCGCCGCCGCGCAGGAGGCACTCGCTGCTGTTGAGAGCCAGGTAGCCGCCATGGAGCAGGACCGGGCCATGCTCGCCAGGAGCGCCGAAGATGCCGCAGCCCAGGCAACCGGCGCCCGGGAAACTGCCTCGATCGCCTTCGAGGATCTGACCGCTCTGCTGGACGAGGCCGCCGAGCTCGAGGAAGTCGCCATCGGCAAGCTCGACTCCGCCGCCGGTGCGTTCCGGGCGGCGGCCAGGGCCGCGCAGACCCGCTCGCGTGAGGCTGGAGACGCGATCAGCGGGCTCAACCGCGACGCGGCACAGCGCTCAGCCAAGTCCGTGGTAGCGGAGGACCGCTGGAGCCCGGCCAGCAGCCAGGCGCGGGTCGCTGACACCAGACTCAGGGCGGCGATGATCCACTATGATCGTTATCGTGACAGTAGCACTGTAGCAAGCCTGTTGGCTGAGCTGGCACAACGCGGCCTGGACCTGGCCGACATCGAGGCCCACGAGGACGAGGCGGAATCGGCCCGGCAATCAGGGCTCGAAGCTGCCAAGGAGGCGGCCGACACGTTGCTGACCGCAGGCCGCAGTCTGAATAACCACTACTCAATTGCCGCTGAAATCGCGTCTGCCTATTACCTTCAATCGCTGCTGGGCGAGCCCGACGTCCTGCAGTACGCCATCAGAAACTACGAAGCTGCCGTCGAGGGCCGCGAGGATAGCCCGTTTGCCCAGCAGTACGTGGAACGGCTGAAGCAACTGCGCCGCCAACGGAATAAATAGTTTCTAGCTTTTGCCGCGGGTACTTCTGTCGACCTGAGCGCCGCGGACGTGTGTGAGTTTGGGCTGAACTGCCGGTAAAAGCCATACTGACTTGACCGCTACCTGGTGCAAGGCGATAATCTAGCGTGGCTCGTACGGCGACGTCGCCCGCGGCAGAATACGATGCCGCGCTTGCTCGGGGGCGTTGTCGGGGGGACACCGGCTGGGGACGGACGGCTGTCGGCGTATATGGACACCCGTAGCCGGTTGCGGGCAGGGGTCCACAGAGGCTGGTGCGAATGTACAAGTACGCCATCAACGAGATTGCCGAGCTGGCTCACCAGTTGACGATCTCGCCCACCCGCTTGCGGATCAGCCAGCTTGAGGGCATCGAGCGACTGCTGGGCATGGTCCAGGCGGAGGGGAGCTACCCCTACGAGCTGGTCTGTTTCCACGTCACCGGTTACGCCCCGAAGAACCAGGAGCCCCGTCCCACGATGGTGGGGCGGAAGTTGATCCCCGACCTGGTGACCATGGCTGAACACATCAGCCGCAAGGCTGCCTTGCCGGTCACTGCCCTTACCAAGGAGCACAAGAGCCAGGAGGAACTGGCTGAACAACTCAACGTCAGCGGCAAGACCATTCGTCGCTGGCGCAATCGCGGCCTGATGGGCGTTCGCGTGGTCTTTGACGACGGCGTGAATCGTCAGGTCTTCCTGGCCGACACGATAAAGCGCTTCTGCGAACAGAACGAAGACCTGGTTCGCCGGGGTTCGTCGTTCAAGCAGCTATCCGCCGCTGAAAAAGAGGGCTTTGTCACCCGGGCCCGCGCGTTGTTGTCTGTCAGACGGATGAAGCTGCACGTTGTCGCCCGCCAGATTTCCGCTGAGACGGGCCGCGCGGTGGAGACAGTACGCTATACGCTTCGGCGCTACGACGAAGCCAACCCGGAGAATGCCCTCTTCACCAACGGCGGCCTGCCGATCGTCAGTGAGCGCCACCGGGCTATCTGGCTGTGTCGCCAGGCAGGAGAATCGGTCGAACAGATCGCCGGTGCCTACCAGTGCTCCACTGACGACATCGAGCAGGTTCTGCGAGAGATGGAGGTTCGCAGCCTCAAGCAGGATCGCATCAACTACATCTACAGCGATGAGTTCGCCGCCCCTAGTGCCGACGAGATGATCCTGGGCCCCGAGCCCGACGCGGAAGAGGCGACGGAGCGTACCGCCCGGATTCCCAAGGACCTGCCTCCTTACTTGCGGAGCCTCTATGACATTCCGCTGCTCAGCCGTGAGCAGGAGCGGGATCTCTTCCGCAGGTATAACTACCTCAAGCATAAAGCCGCCACGTTGCTGGAGACGATCGACGAATGCGAAGTGACGGCGGAGCAGCTCAGCGGTCTACGGCGGCTGTTGAGCGATGCGGAGGAAATCAAGAACCGCATCATCCCCGCCAACCTGCGGCTGGTGGTCAGCATCGCCAAGCGGCATATCAGCGGCAAGGCCGCCAACTTCTTCGAGGTTGTCAGCGACGGAAATCTGTCGCTGATGCGGGCGGTGGAAAACTTTGACTATAGCCGCGGCAACAAGTTCAGCACCTATGCGAGTTGGGCGGTCATGAAGAACTATGCCCGCACGATTCCCGAGGGCCACTACCACTACGCCCGCTACGTCACCGGCCAGGAGGAGTTGCTCGACGCGGCGGCCGACTACCGGGCCGCTCCGGAGTCGAGCGAGCGCAACCAGGGTGTCCGCGAGGTCCTGGCAGCCGGCCTGGCCGCCTTGACCGACCGGGAACGCACCATCGTGACTGAGCATTACGGCTTATTCGGGCGCAGCGCGGCCCAGACCCTGGAGCAGTTGGGCAACAGATTCGGGGTCACCAAGGAACGCATTCGCCAGATCGAGAAGCGGGCTATGGGCAAGCTGCAGGCGGCCCTGTCCCCGTCCGTGATGGATCTGTTAACCGAGTAGAATCTCCAGGTTCCATTCCTCGAGCCCAGCTACCCCCTGGGACCAGCCTCGCCGGCAGGCCGTGCGCGCGGTGCGATTCAGGGCGCCGGACGGGAGTTTTGTGCCTGTTTTTGGTATGGCCTGACCGGTCATGCGTCAAGCTGTCCCGGCCAACTGACCGATATCTCAGTCAACATGCACGTGCTGGCAATAATTATCGCCCGGGCCGGCAGCAAGGGGCTGCCCGACAAGTGCGTGCGCCCGCTTCTGGGCCGGGCGGTGATCGAGTACACGTTTGACCATGCCCTGGCGGCCAGCCTCGTAGCTGACACCGTGCTGACCACTGATTCTGAGCGGGCCAAGCAACTGGCCAGAGTGCGAGGCATTACCGTGGTCGATCGCCCGGCGGATCTGGCAGGCGACACCGCCACCGTGGACGAAGCCGCCCGCCACGCCCTGCGAATGTACGAAGCGACAACAGGCCGGACGGTGGACTCCGTGGTGCTCTTGTACGGGAACATCCCTGTTCGCGCTGACGGCGTCGTCGACCGGGCCATCCAGCGCCTGACTGACACCGGGGCGGATTCGGTGCGCACCGTGGCTCCGGTGACCAAGCAACATCCCGACTGGGTCCACAGGCTCGAGGGCGACCGCATGACCCAGTTCCGGGAGAACAGCATCTACCGCCGCCAGGATCTGGAACCTCTCTACTACCATGACGGGGCGGTGGCGGCGGTAACTCGGTCGGCTCTGATGGCCGCTCCTCGTTGGGAGGGTGACTATCAGGGTTTCCTGGGGGACGACAGGCGAGCCATCATCCAGGAGCCGGAGGAAGCCGTCGACATCGATGCCCCGGTGGACTTTCACCTGGCCGAGGCAATACTGCGGTCGCGGCAGGCGCCGGGTGGTGCCCCGGCGCGCTCGGCCCAACAAGTCGCCGACGTGCACATAGGACCGACCGCTATTGGCCAGGGCCACCCCGTCTACGTGGTTGCCGAAGCGGGTGTGAATCACAACGGGTCGCTGGAAGCCGCGTTGAAGATGGTCGACGCTGCCGCGAATGCCGGGGCGGATGCGGTCAAGTTCCAGGCCTTCACGGCCGACGCCCTGGTCA
>JANQGB010000177.1 GCA_028277545.1 Phycisphaerae bacterium
TCGGAGGCCGTCGGACGGTTCTGAGAGAGACGGGCCAGCGTCCTGGCGATGAGGTCGCACCAGAGTTGCACGCCGGGCTCACCGGATTCGCGCAGGTCCTCGCGGCGGGCACCGTTGTAGCGCGACATGGCCATGAACTCGGACATCTCGACCATGCGATGGGCTTCGGGATCGGCCTGCAGGTAGGGATGTTCGTGTTCGGCCATCAAGTGCAGCACTACGCCGGCGGAGATCACGTCCGAGGCGGACTCGAACGCGTGCAGGGTGTGATCTCCATACTTTTCGGGATCGATGAAGGCGCAGATGCGGTCGTCGCGAGTGAATTCGTCCGGCGTCAATACCTCCCAGAGGCCGGTGATCCGGGAGTCAGCGGAGCCGCCGTTGGGCGGGCCGGCAGCGAGATTGATGTATCGATCGACTCCCAGCACACTGCAGATGGCTGGGGCAAAGCCGAAGTCAGCCACCTTGGTGGTGCCGTCGGGCGCGAAGAGGATGGTGCCGGGACACACGCCGCCGTGTACGCTGGGCTTCCCCTCAGGCGGCGAGTGGGCGATACGCAAGGCATCAAACACTGCCGTTGTTACTCGCAGCAGTTGGGCGGGGTTCAGCATGGGCGCCGAGGGATTGAAGAGGGTACCGATGGGCATGGGTGAGGCGGGTTCGTGGTCTACGTAGACCTCGCTGCCGCCCGGCTCATCCTGGAGTCCGCCCTGTGGCCGCAACACGTGTGGTGACTCTGCGGCAAGACTCTCCTGCCGGGATACGGCGTCGGCCAGCGACTCTCGCAGTCGGAACCAGTCGTCATCCTCGATGCCGTCGGGTCTGCGAATTACCCGTCGATAGCTGTCGGCCATGGACTCTTGGACCTTGCCTGTGCCGGGATCGTTCCCGGCGGTTACGAAACTGTGACATCAGAGCCTCAGCAGGTTACAGCCATTCGGCCGCGGGATCGAGTCGGCGCAGCGTCGGCTCCAGACTCAGGGTGCGGTGGGCCCTGCGCCTGGAACGCCGCCGGCAACTCGCATCCGGTGTGGCGAGAGGACGCTTACTGCATCTTGCCCAGGACGTTCTGGAGTTCGCCGGACCCGAAGGTCCTCAGCATGCAGGTGGTGACGTTGGAGTCCTTGCCGAGACGCAGGATCAGGCCGACGGCCGTGGGTTCATCCGGCGCGGTCAAAATTATCACTCCGTCGTACGGGCCGGTGGTCCAGTACTGCCCCTCGACCGTCGCCCCCGCCTGCTCCGCTTCCGATCTGAATGCCTCGGTGCGGTCCAGCGTGTCGCTTACCTGTGCTATGCCCTGTTCCGTGAACTTGAGCAGCACGACGTATCTACACATGAGTGTGCTCCCTAGAAACCCGACCATCTGCGGACCATCTGCCGCTGTCGTGTTGGTGAGCTTAAGAGATGGATGCCCTGCTCGTACTCAACGATAGCCGCGCAGATGCGGCCGGGCAAGTTACCGGCCGGATCTGCCAGATGAACATCCGGCCAGAGAGGCGCCGCCGGAGCCGTGGCTGCTGGCGCCCCCCCCTGTTGCATTGACAGGCTCAGTGTTGAGACTCAGAAACGCAGCAGGTCCGCCGATCGCCTGGTGATCGCGACCGACGGACCTGCCGATCCACCTCGGGCGACTGATGAGGATCAGCCGACCAGGCAGGGTCTCAGATTGTCAGGGCTACCTGCTGCCCGGAGAGATTCCGAAGTCACCCAGGCCCGGATTGAACGCTTCGTCCGGCTCCTCGGGCTGCTTGCCGTCGCCGGTTAACAGTTGCTCCTCGCCGATCTCCTCGATGGAGTCGAGGTCCTCGTCATCCGGCGGACCCGGCGGGGTGGCGAAGTTGTCATCGACGAAGGTGCGGTAGCACAGCAGCCACTCCTGGTAATCCAGCAGGGTCACGACCCCATCACTGTCGAAGTCGGCATCCGGGTTGTACTCCGGCTGCCCGTCGCTGTGGCCGTAAGCGATGAGGAATTCCAGGTAGTCATCGTGGTCGATGTCACCGTCACCGTCCAGATCGGCCCAGCCGCACGGTCCGGACAGCACTACCGGCACCTCGCAGGTGTTGCCAGCGCAGTCGGTCACGATGACCGTGCCGAGGCCGTCGACGGCGTCGCTGATGAGCTCGACGGAGTACCGCACGATGGCATCGCCCGCGGTGAAGGGATCGACTGACAGCATCAGATTCACGCTGGCCGGATCCAGCTCGATGGAGCAGATGCCGGTGCCGTAGACCTCACTGTCTTCGGCCCGACCGTCGTACCGCTCGGGGAACGTGGCCGACTCGATAGTCAACGACCAGCTATCGAAGGTGCCGGTGTCGTTGGTCTTGTCGTCGGCAACGTGGAGCGTGTAGGTACCGTTGGCTCCGAAGCCGTCCAGGGCGAACAGTGCCGGGCCGCCCTCGGGCTGGTACACGTCGGTGAACGGCGCCTCGGACGAGCTGTCGGGAATCGGTGAGGGCGCCTCATCGTCCAGCGTGGTATCGATGAAGTCATTGCCCGTGCTACCAATGTCACTCAGCAGAGCGATCGACGTCGGGCTGGTCAGGTTCATGTCGATGTCGTCGTCGAACGGGTGGGTGATGTTGAAGGTGAGGTTGACATCACTGATGATGTCGGTATCGGCCACCACGATACTGGACGAGACACCGGCCGGGTTGTTGTCCGGCAGGGGCTGGGGCAGGTCGGTGCTCAAGTAACGCTTGGTGTTGCCCGCCGAACCGGTGCAGACCGGACCGACCGCGTCGATTTCGAGCAGCATGTACGACCGCCAGCCGCACGCATCGGTAACCCGTACGTAGCCGCGACCGTTGGCCAGTTCGTCAATTCGAGTGATCACGAAGTCGACACTGGCATCGCCGGCGGGCGGATCCGGATTTAGCTCGACGATCTGTAGGTTGTCCGACCAGGGCATGAGGCTGACGTCGACGATCCCGCCGTCGTCGAGTTGATCGTCGGTCGCGGTACCCTCGAACTTGAAGGTAGTCAGGTCAAGATCACCCGTGATGACCGGCGGGTTCACGTCGGCAGAAGCGGCCGCCAGATCGATGGCCACACTCGTGGTGTTCGAGGCGCAGTCGGTGATCTCGAGCGTGCCGGTACCCGGCAGGTCCGGGTCGACGAGTTCAACGCGGTAGTCCACGACTTCGTCGCCCGGCGTGAACGAGGCAACGACGACCAGGTTGCTCGCCCCGGCAGCCAGCTCGATGGTGCAGATGCCCGCACCCGGCGCCAGGTCGAGCGCCCGGCCCACGTAGCGCTCCGGCCCGCAGGGGCTCTTCAGAGTGAGCGCCCAGCGGCGGAAGATGTTGTCGGACGAACTCATCATCCGCGTGTCGGCCACCAGCAGGTCCCAGTCGCCGGCTGAATCGAGCCCGGCCAGGTTGAACAGCATGTCGTCGCGCGGATCGCTGGTGATGCCGTCGCCGAAGAAATCGCCGCGGCCGTCGGGCTGGTGCAAGCCCAGTGCGGCGATCGAGCCCAGGGCGGGTTCCGCGTGGATGTCATCCTCCTGCGGGGCATCGTCGTCCAGCAGAATGTCGAAGCTGTTCTTGGTGTTGCCGGCAGCGCTGCGGTCGTCCTGGCCAATTCGGTTCACCAGCGAGGCGAACTCGCCGGCGTGGGTCAGCTTGGCGGCCATACGCCCCTGGTTGTCCGAGTCGACCATCAGGGCGACCTCGACCTCACCCACGGTGAACGAGTCGGGCACGTTGATGGTGGAGACGACACCGGCGGGGTCGCTCTCGACGACGACCTCCTGGACCTCGCGCTTGATGGTCAGGTCCGTGGTAACCGCCCCGTCATTAGCCGGCCCGGCAGCATCGTCCAGACCGTTCAGGGCGAGGATGCTCTGGCAGGTGTTCTGCTGGAGGTCGGTCACGGTGATGGTCCCGGAACCGTCCAGGGTCGTGTCGATCAGGGTAACCGTGTAATGGACAACCATGTCGCCCGGCGTGAACTCGGCGGGCAGGTTGAGCTGGACGTTCACGGCGTCTGTCAGGACGATCGACTGCACACCCTCGGTATCCGAGGCTATCCCGGCGAAGGTCTGCGGACCGGCGAAGGTCGCGCTGAGGTCCAGCGACCACTCACGCAGCGTGGCGCCGAAGTCGGCCGAGGAGCTGTCGTCCCTCACGTTGAGTGACCAGACGCCCATGGCCTGCTCGCCGTTAAGCTGGGCCAGGCCGTCCGGATCCTCCGGCAGCCAGGTGCCCGTGTAGGGCGCCGCCGAACTCAGGAAGGGCACGATTTCCTCTGCGTCGTCGTCGAAGGTGGCATCGATCATGTCGATGGCCAGGCTGCTCATCCGGTCGGTAACCAGTTCGACCTCGGTGCCGGTCGGGCTGACCAGGTAGATGTCCAGGTCGCCGGGGTCCAGCGTATCGATGGTCATGGTAACGCTGACGTCGGTGACCAGGCCCGGCTCACCGATCTCGATCGTCCCGTTGATGCCGGTGAGGTCGTTGTCCGTGACGTGGATCGGATCGTGGAGGGCCGTCGGCGTACGATTCGAGAAGGCCACTCCCTCGCAGGTCGGGGCATCGATGTCGATGCTGACGATCATGCAGGCGGTGTTGCCCTGGCAGTCGGTGACCAGCATCTTGGCGGCACCGCTCTCGGCAGGGTTGACCAGGTCGATGTCAAAGGTCACCACCCCGTCACCCGGCGTGAAGCTCAGGTTGTTGAGGACCAGGTTGTTGTTGTCGAACAACTCGACATCGCAGATGCCGGTGTCGTCAACCAGATTATCGACTGCCTCAACAGCGATGGTGTTGTTGGCGAAATCCGGCGTAAGCGTGACGTCGGGATCGCTCTCGTCGGTCATGGCCGGGGCGGCATCGTTCAGGAAGATGGCCAGCTCATAGGTTGCGTTCTCGTCGACGGACGACGAAGTGCTCTGGGCCTTGACCTGCACGTAGTGCGTCCCGGTCACCCGGGCGACGAAGAAGCCGCCCTGAGCGGGATAGTCAGGTGTTCCGGGAACCGGCAAGCCGGTCTGCACCGAGTTGCTGTCGCTGATATCGTCGAAGATCATGTCGCCGTCGGGGTCCAGCACGATCAGCTTGGCGTGGAACGCGAAGGGGTCGCTGCTGGCACTGACGAAGCCGTCGGCATTCCGCTCCGGGTCACCGTCCAGAGCGATGAACACACGGTCACCGGCGGCAGCGTCGAACACAAAGGTGTCCACGTCATCGACGTCGGGAATCACGCCGGCGTAGTAGTGCTTGCCGGTACGGTCCGCCTGTTCGAGCGTGTCGTTGGGCTCACACTCGGCCAGCGGCGTTCGGGTGGCCGGCTCGACGCCGACGTGCAAGCGATAGCGGTGGACGACGTGGGTCTGCGAGCTCTGGTAGTTGACGTTGAGGTAGTGCGTGCCGTCCGCAGTGAGGGTGGCACCGGCCAGCACCGGCGAGCTGGTCGAGTAGATGAAGTCCAGATCGTCGTAATCCGGACCGGTCGAGATACCATCCGCGTCCTCGTCGTCGAACTCGATGAGCGTTACACCGTCGGTGGCATAGAGCCCCATGTCGAGGTCCAGGGTGGTGTTGGACGTACCACCGTTGTTGGCCCAGGCATAGACGCGGTCGCCTACCTGCCCGGTGATGGAGAACCAGTCGACATCGAGCGGCCCCTGAAGCTGCCCGCCGTTGAGCGGCGTGGTCAAGGGGCTGGCCTCGGCCGTGGACTCGTTGGGCTCGATCTCGTTGATCTCGTAGCCGAAGGCTTCGTCCACCATCAGGACGTAGTTGCCGGACGTGCTGCTTCCATCGTCCTCGTCCACCACGATGTAGTAGTCACGATCGGAATCCAGCGTGGCGACCACCAGATCGTGCTTGCCGCCACCGGAACCAGCGTTGTGCGACGCCCCCAGGCAGCCCGCGGCGGTGAACGGCGGGCAGGAGTCGGAGATGTATAGCACGCCGTCGAAGTTCTCGGAGATGAGTTCAAAGGCAAAGTCACCGGCTACCGGCGTGTTGAACACGTAAACGTGATCGACGCCGCTGGCGGTGGTGGCAGTCTTGACCGCGCAACGCCCCATACCGCCGGCCGGCTCGTCGTAAGTGAAGTCCGCAGCGGCGCCGTCGATGTCGTTCAAGGCGGCGTACGGCAGCGTAGCTGGAATCGCTTCGACAGTGGAACAGTCATCCGGGGCAACCGCAGGGAGGGTGTCGACTATCAGTGTGAACGAGCAGTTGTCGCGGGTGCCCGAATCATGGTCGACGCCGATGTCGTAGGCGATACCGGCGGTCAGGGCTACGTCGATGTGTACTACCCTCGAGCCGCTGGGGGCCCGCAGACCGTCGATATAGACGGGCACCGTGTCAAAGTCGGTTCCGGCGTAAAGGACGAACCGCCTTTCGCTGGACGAGCTGCGCAGTGGAGCTCGCTGCCACGGAACGACCTGGATGCGATAGGTGTCGGTGGTATCCGGCGTGAACTGGAAGAACACGTCCGGACCATCATCCCGGCCATCGCCGACGCCGGGCAGCCCGGTGTCCTGGATGTCATTGACGGCGCCTTCGAGCGTGGCAAAGACGATCGCGGGCACGCCGGGGGCGATGACGGTCGGGTTGGTTGGCGCATCGTTGACCGGCGCGGGCGGCGCAGCCGCCACTGTGGCTGGCAGCACCAGGAGCGCTCCCACCGCCAGGCAGACGCCAGATTGACAGACTTTCTTTCCTACAGACATGAGTTTACCTCCTCCTCAGAATCCGCTGCCCGCCGACACTGCTCGGTCGGCGCTCAATCTACCCTCTAATCCGATGACCACAGCGAAGGCGATCAGGAAGCGAGTCTTCTCGCGGCGCAGGAAAGCAGCCGAGTGTGCGCGGCCACCGATCAGGTCCGCACTGCGGACCGTCAGGCGCCCCGCTCCGCTGCTACTCCCGATGTCGTGTCATGGCTCCGCCGCGATCCGATGGCGGAAATGGCGCTTCCTCGAACCTCCTTAACTGTGTCCCTCCGATGCGACGTGCTGGCGAACGCCCGCCAGGCGGAGCGCCCGTCTCGCCGACACAGCCCTATTAGTAGAGTCGAATCGGCCATATATGTCAATCCATTAGCGCACTTACCGCATGCCGGCGAGCGGTACAGCTTATTACACGGGCGTTTCGGGGCACCGAGAGCAACCGGGTGAAGACAGGAGGGATTTGCGAGGCACCCAGGGCGGAAATGAGAGCTTTCTATCACTTCGGCAGCCGGGAGCAACGCGTGAGTCTGTTGCTTGCCTGGGGGGCTATCTGTACACTGAAACTGGAGGGAAGAAGGAGCAGCACTCACGCCCAGCCGAAGCGTGCCTGCTGTCACCGGGTTTACCGCGCCACTGTATGGCCAAAATCAGGAGACTTCGGAACGCGTACGGTCCCTGCCCAGCGCCGACCGGACTGGAGGTCGGCAGACGAACATGAGAATCGGCGTCGGCAGTCCCGTTGTCTGACGTCGCGGGCGGCGCCAGCCGCTCGGTACTGAACGAGGA
>JANQGB010000272.1 GCA_028277545.1 Phycisphaerae bacterium
ACGCGTCGGCGGAGTCTACCCGCCGCATCATGGTCACCACGGCCAGACCGTCCCCGCGTATCTCCTCGAGCAGGGCGGCGGTGGCGGCCGGATCGATCACCTGCAGACAGATACCTCTCATCTGATCAGCCTGGAGGCGTCGCACGAGGGCCGCCTGCTGATTCGGAGATGCCATGCGTGGCGTCTCGACCCGAACTCGAATCTTGGGATGGGCGCGCCGAAACTCGGCTGCCGCACCGCGCAGTATGGGCCACAGCGGGTCTGCCTCACCCGCGCCGACCAAGGCTATGAACCCGTCCGCCTGGGGCACGCTGGTCGGGCTGTCCGGGCGGCAGCCGGTCGCAACAGCCGACACGACCGTGAGGATTACTACCATCGCCAGAGGATGTCGGGGCTCGTTTCTCATGCTGTCAATTCTTCACAGCTTGTCCGGTCATGCAACAATAACGCGACCTTCAGGGCCACGGGGAGGGTATGTTTCGTCCCCTGCTCAACATGAACGCCCTGGCAGCGGCCTGGACACACGTCAGACGTCACCAGGCACTACCATCTCGCCAACGGCGTTGGCAAGGTCCCAATAGCAGCCAGCCGCCGTGTGCGCTGGCACTGACGGGCATCAGCCGCGCGGCCGCTTGCATCTCATGCCTCCTTGCTTCATAATGCGCGCCTTGTTGCGCTCCGGCGAGTGCATCTATCGCGACCATCAGACCGATCGGCAGAACGCTCTATGGGTGACCTCCTCGATGCTTTGCATCGTCTTCAGACCATCGAACTCGCGCTGAGCAAGCTACGTCAACAACAGGACCGCAAGACGCGCCAAATCCGTACGGCGGAACGCCAACTCGCCAAGCTAGACGACCAGACGGCAGACCTTCACCGGCAGCAGATCGCGCGCCAGGCGGAGGTCGATCATCTCGATCTGGACGTCAAGTCGCGTGAGGCGTCCATCCTCAAACATCGTGAGGAACTGCTCAAGGCACGCACCAACAAGGATTATGCGGCCATTCTCACCGCCATCAATACGGAGAAGGCGGACAGCGCCAAGGTCGAGAAGCTGGCCCTGGAGAAGATGGCTGAGCTGGAGCGCGTTCAGACTGAGGTGGCCGCCCTTGCGGACCAACGGTCCAAAGCTGAGGAGCGGTACGAGAAGGCCAGCCGGGCGCTCGAAGAGTACATGAACGAGACCGCCGACGAACGCGGCAAACTCGAAGGGCAGCGCGATGGTGCCTCCGAGGCGGTCCCGCCCAGCGCCTACTCGACCTTCATCCGGGTAGCCGAGAAGCACGAAGGAGAGGCCATGGCGGAGGTTGTCCGCCTGCATCCCAAGCGCGAGGAGTTCGCCTGCGGCGGCTGCAACATGACCTTGACCCTCGAACGGGTCTACGCCCTCAAGTCACGCGACGAGATTCAGTTGTGCGGTGCGTGCGGCAGAATTCTCTACCCCACCGCGGAGAGTAGCAGCGTCTGACTGTTGGCCTGCTCCAGTCTGTCGTGACCCACCGGCCGAGATAACCAGCCGGAAGTGTGCCGGAAGATCGCCCCCGCCCCCGACGAAGCGATGGTTCTTGCGACGGGCCCCTAACGACAAGTGACTCCCAGGTCCTGCCCAAGCGGCAGCAGCGCGGCGTCCAGCAGTGCGTCCGGATCGTAGGCATTGCTCTCCAGCGCCCGCCGAACCCGCATTACCTTGTCCCAACGCAAGTCAGGTAGTCGCTGCACTCGGTCGACCCAACGGCTGAGCCGGGCATCCCCCATCGCGGCACGATGGTCTGAGTTTCTGTGAGTCTCGGTCACCTGCGGAATCCTTCAGCCTGACGCACGCCCGGCACCTGGCAGTCTCAGGTTCCGTCCTGCTACTGAATACCGGACGTTCCGTCATATGTATCGAACCGGGGCGGGGAGAATATTAGTTACGACTCGCAATTATCGGACAAACCTGCGCTGGACCCGACTCCGGAGCGAGTCCTGACTCGTTGTATCGGTCCGCGGTGCCGGATGCCCGGGAAGCGTCGCGACCCGGTCACGCAGGCTCTCCCACTCGGCGTCCGATCCGTTATAATGGTTATCGGACACACTTCGGTAAGATAGGAACATAACTCAGGGGAGGCACAACAGCCATGTTGCAGGGACACATCTGGAAGACCGGGATTGTATTGGGGATGTTGCTGGGTGTCTTGGGGTGGGCGGCGCCACCAGTCGCCGGCCAAAGTGGAGAAGAAGATGCTGAAGACCAGTGGCACTACTGGGAGGGGAACGGAAACTGGTACAAGGTGCAGCGCTCGCTTTCGGTGGTTACCTGGGACGAGGCCAGCACCCATGCCCAGGCCATCGGGGCTCACCTGGTGACGATCACTTCGGAGGAGGAGAACAACTTCGTGGCCGCCCTGATCAACTCCGGGGAGTACTGGGGCGCGCCCGATCCCTACGGCTCGGCACCGGGACCCTGGATGGGCGGTTTGCAGGCCGAAGGCGCCTCCGAACCCAGCGGCGGCTGGTCCTGGATCACGGGCGAGGAGTTCTCCTACACCAACTGGGCGTCCGGCGAACCGAACAACTTCCCGCCCTCCGGGGCCAACGAGAACCGCATGCTGTACTGGGGCCCGGGCGACTCACGGACCGGGCTGTGGAATGACGCCCGCGAGGACTACGGCGGCACCTACGCTTACGTGATGGAAATCTCCGCCGTGGACTGCAATGAGAACGGCACCCCCGACGAGGAAGATGTCGATGCCGGAACCAGCCAGGACTGCAATGGTAACAAGACTCCGGACGAGTGCGAGACCGATCGCGACGATGACGGGCTGATTGACGACTGCGATAACTGCCCCGAATACGCGAACCCTGGCCAGGAGGACGCCGACAAGGACGAAGTCGGCGATGAATGCGACCTGTGCCCCGGTAAGGACGACCGGCCGGACTGCAACGAGAACGGCCAGGCGGACTGCGAGGAAATCGCCAACGGCACCGCCGCCGACTGCGACAACAACGACGTCATCGACACCTGTGAAATCACCGAGTCCACCGACCCTGATGGCGACAACATCCTTAGCGCCTGCGACAACTGCCCACTTACGTCCAACCCCGACCAGGCAGACGCGGACGAGGACGGTGTGGGTGACCCTTGCGACGAGTGTCCGGGCGAGGATGACAAGGCGGATGAGGACGGCGACGGCCTGGTCGACTGCTTGGACAGCGATGGAGACGGTGTGCGGAACATCGACGACAACTGTCCGGACGTGCACAACCCGGACCAGGAAGATTCCGATGGCGACGGCATCGGCGATGCATGCGACGAACATGAAGGAGAGGGCGAGGGACCTGAAGAATTCGACCCAGACGACACCGATGGCGACGGCGTGCCTAACGAAGAGGACAATTGTCCCGACCATGACAACCCCGATCAGACGGATTCCGACGGCGACGGTGTAGGCGACGCATGCGATTTGTGCCCCGGCGAGGACGACACCATTGACGAAGACAGCGACGGTTGGCCCGACTGTTTCGGCTCGGCCGAGGGGATTGAAGGGGAGGAAGAGGAGGAGACCGAGCCGGACGAATCTGGGGATGATGAGCTGCCCTGGCCAGGTTCGTCCGCAATCTTCAACGACGACGGCCAGGAAGTGACCGTCACTCCGACTGAGCCGGAGGGCATGACTATCCGGGATCTGGCCGTCAAGCTCGTGTCCGACTACGAGAAGCCTCCCGAGGGCGTCACCATCGGCTTCGGCGTGGTGGAGTTCACCATTCCCGATCTGACCCCGGCCCAGAAGGTCGTTGTCACCCTGAACTTCGATCTGGACGAGGGCGAGATCATCGAGTCGTACTACAAGTATGGCCCGGAACTCGACCAGGTGACCGCGCACTGGTACGACTTCGCCTACGACGAGAAGACAGATACCGGCGCGGTAATCGACGGCAACACGGTGACCCTGCACCTGGTTGACGGCCTTCGCGGCGACGACGATCTGACGGCCAACGGTGAGATCGTGGAGCCGGGAGCGCCGGTCGTGGCGGCCGCAACCAGTTCGGGCGGTTCGTCAGGCTCGGGGGCCGGCGGCATGTGCGGCGCCGGGATGCTCATGCCGCTCATGTGCTTGTTCGCGGGTGTGGTTGTGGTCAGACGTGGTCGTCGCCGCTGAGAGATCGCGTCCGCCGGTTCGGCTTGACCGCTGCGGCGGCAATGACCGATAAAACCCGTAGGCAGCCTGCCGGGAGCCGGGCCGACCGCCGTCGGAGGCGGAAGGTGCATCCGGTATTGACCGCGCCACGGGGATGGTGGATGAAGCCGGGTACCATACTGACCTTGTCCCTGCTGGCCCTCGTGGCCGGCGGCTGTGCCCGCAACGGGATCATTCGCCAGTTGCCCTCTCCGGTATTCGGCACGCCTACCTCACGGTCGGAGGATCGAGTCGTAACCGCGCCTGAACGCCGGGCTCAGCAGCCCCGGCGAACCTGGTCGCCGGCGGCACCTGCGGCGTGGATTCCGCCGAACGGCGTTCGCGACATCTGGCAGTGCATCGTCATTCACCACAGTGCAACCGACTCGGGCAACGCTGCCGCCTTCGATCGGGCTCACAGGAACCGCGGCTGGGACGAACTCGGGTATCACTTCGTGATCGGCAACGGGACGGGTACGCCAGACGGTGCCGTGGAGGTCGGGTCGCGCTGGATCAAACAGAAGCATGGTGCCCACTGCAAGACGCCGGGCAATTTTTACAATTCCCACGGCGTCGGGATCTGCCTGGTCGGCAACTTCGAGCATCACCAGCCCACCACCGCCCAGATGGCCAGCCTGGAAGCGCTGATCGGCTTCCTGGAGGAGCAGTGCGATATCCCGCCTGGACGCGTCCACGGCCACGGGGCGGTGACCGGCAAGACCGCCTGTCCAGGCCGCAGATTCCCCCTGGCGGCACTGAAACGGCGGCTGGCAGACGGCAACGCCTCCGCCGGCTTTCGCTGAGACCGACCGTCGGGGAGCGGTCTCGTGTCTCAGCGGTGGGCAAATATCGGATGTACTAAACCGCAGCCCGCGGCCCGCCGATGGGTAGAAACAAGTGGGGCCCCGGCGGCCGACGCCGGCCCGGACGCTTGCGAACTGTCGTCCCGTGACTTAGGCTCTTGCCGGTGGGACGGCTCGACTGCGGAATCGCCTACCCCGTACTGTCTCGCACGGGCCAGGCAACGATCAGGAGTGCATCATGGCAAAGCGCGGTCTCAAACGGCGTTTCGTCAGGTTGGGGATGTCGCTGGTTATCGGCGGCAGCATGTTTCAGTTGGGCAGTTGCGACCCCTCAGTGCGGGCCACGCTGCTGACCGGTCTGGAGCAGACCACCGGTACGCTGCTAAATACGGTCAACAGTGCGTTCTTCATCAGCCTGCAGGACGACGACGAGTCGCAGGACAGCACCGGTCTGACCACGACCTAAGCGGCAAGCCACGTACATCGTCACGACGACCCGCCGCATGCCGCGGTCGTCGCAGCGAGGCTTGGGGTATCCTTATATCTGCTGGGGGCGATCGACCATGAAGAAGGCCATTGTGCGCCGAGCGTTTCTTGTCCTGCTCTGCAGTGTATACGCCCTGCCGGGTAGCGGATGTCTTCCGCTGGACCGGTTCAATCAGGCGGTTCTGGCCACCCACTCCGAGGGTTCGCCAAACATCACCTACGCCTGGTAGCGTCGTTCCGCCGTCTGGGGCACGGCAGGCGCCATAGCGATCAGTCCAACCACCCGCCGCTTCCGGCCAGTTTTCGCTGCCGGATCGGCGGGTTAGCGTTGCGCCACGCGAGAGGCGGAGGCCGCTTGCTTGCTAAGCTATCGCTGGCGGCATAGCCTACCGCCCCGGCATTATGGCGGCTCGGGTGGCACAGAACTGATGTCTGACGCGATCGATAAGGCGGCCGTAGTAATAGAGAATCTGCACAAGCGTTTTGACGACAAGCAGGTGCTCAAAGGGATCAACCTGCGCGTCGAGCCGGGGCAGGTGCTGGGCTACATAGGCCCCAACGGCGCGGGGAAGACCACCACCGTCAAGATCCTGATTGGTATGCTGGGCGATTTCGAAGGCCAGGTCCGCGTCTGCGGGTTGGACGTGACTCGTGATCCGCTGGCGGTCAAGCGGCGGATCGGCTACGTGCCGGAAGCCGGGGCGCTCTACGAGGCGTTGACGCCGATGGAGTTCCTGTCGCTGGTGGGCCGACTGTTCGACCTGCAGCCGGCGGCCCTAGACGAGAAGGCCATCGAGTTGCTGCGAATCTTCGGCCTGCAGGAGGAGCGCGACAAGCGAATGACCACCTTCAGCAAGGGGATGAAGCAGAAGGTGCTCATCATCGCAGGACTGATTCACAACCCTGAGTTGATCTTCCTGGACGAGCCACTCAGCGGACTGGACGCCAACTCGACGGTGGTGGTCAAGGAGCTGGTGGCGGGGCTGGCCCGGGCGGGCCGGACCGTGTTCTACTGCTCGCACATGATGGACATTGTTGAGCGGGTCTGCGACCGAATCGTCATCATCGACCAGGGCGACATCGCGGCCGACGGCACCTTTGAGTCGCTGCAGGCCCAGTCCAAGGGGGCCTCTCTGGAGCGGATCTTCACCCAGCTAACCTCGGAAGGCGGACACCAGCAGACCGCCCACGACTTCCTGCAGGTCATCGAAGGGTAGGTCTCTCGCAATGGTCGATGCGATCCTCTGGCTGTACGACCGGATCGCCCCCCTCATCCGCCTGGCCGGCGCTGACTACACCCAGTTCCGGGCCATTCTGCAGACCAAGCTGGTGCTGGACAACAGGCGGCAGTCCGCCACGGTTCGTTCCCGCAGGCGAGAGCCGCGGCACATGTTCCTGTTCACCATGATGTTTTACGCCTTCATGGGGATGTTCCCTGGCGTCGCCCTGATCACCATATCGTCGCCGCTGACGGGCCTCACACTGCTCTACTCGATCGTGATGCTGCTGATGGGTATGTCACTGGTGGCGGACTTCACCGGAGTGCTGATCGATAACACTGACCTGAGTGTGTTGGGGCCGCGACCGGTGTCCGGGCGCACCAATCTCGCTGCCCGGTTGGCTCACATCTGCACCTACCTCGGGTCGCTGGGGCTGGCTTTGGCTGCGGTCTCCTTCGTGACCGGCACGTTCTCGTACGGCCTGTGGTTTCCACTGGTCCACCTGGCCATGCTCTTCTGCGCAGTCGTCCTGGTAGTGTTCATTGTCAACCTCTTCTACTTGTCAGCCTTGCACTTCGTGGACGTCGAGCGCTTCAAAGACCTGATCGTCTACTTTCAGATAGCCATGTTCGTCCTGATGATCGCGGGCTACCAGGTCATGCCGCGGCTGATGGACGTGAGGCATCTCCAGCAACTGGACCTGGGCGGGAGGTGGTGGACTTACCTTTACCCGCCCTGCTGGTTCGGCGGAACGGCGGAGTGGCTGCTGAGTCAGAGGTCGCCGGCCTTGTTGCCCTTGGTTGTTCAATCGGTAGTGATTCCGGTTGGCGGCCTGGTGGTGGTGGTTCGCTATCTGGCCCCGCGGTTCGGCCGGTCACTGTCGGCCATGGGTGGGGAAGTATCAGAGGCCGGTCCAACTGCCAGGATGCCCCTGCGCAGCCTGCTGGGCGGATTGGTGGCCCGCAATCCGGAGCAGCGCGCCGGGTTCGATCTGGTCTGGACCATGGCCGCCCGCGACCGGCAGTTCAAGGCACGGGTCTACATCCAGATAGCCATGATCTTCATCTGGCCGCTGATCATGCTGCTGGCCTCCAGGCACGGCCCAGCCCACATGCTGACCAACCTGGAGCCGAAGCAGTACCTGGTCGTGCTATACCTGTCGGCGTTCGCCTTTCCGGCCGCCCTGTTTGCCATGCAGTACAGCAACCAGTTTGAAGCGGCCTGGATCTACTACGCACTTCCGCTGCGCAGCCCCGGGCAGTTGATGGTCGGCGTGTTCAAGGCCATGGCCTGCCGCTTCGGGATCGTCACCTTCGGGGTGTTCGCCGTCGTGTTAGGGGTGCTGGTGGGACCGTCGGTGCTGCCGTGCGTGGCGTTGGCTCTCTTCCTGAACGGGACAGTAGCCATCGTGACTTCGTTCCTGATAGTGCGCCGCCTGCCGTTTTCCGAGAATGTCAGCACGTTGCAGTCTGGTGGCCGATTCGCGGCCACCCTGCCACTGCTGGTCCTGCCAGGCGGGGCGGGTTTTGGCCATTACCTCCTGACCCATGTTCCGCACGCAGTACCTCTCGCTATCCTCCCCGCCGCCGGCCTGTTCGCTGTTCTGCTCTGGATATATGGTAGGCAGAACTGGTCACGCTTCGGGCTCGCGGCCGCGTAGCGAGATGTAAGGCGCGTCTTGAGTGCACCCAACGCCTGGGAGTAAGCCCGCGCCGCGAATGGCGAGGGTCAGTCGATGCAACAACGAACTCGTCCACTCCTGACCAGATTGCTGCGGCCCACGCGCCAGGAGCGTTTGCGCATGCTCAATTCGGAGGCCTGGGTGTGCGTCCTGGCTTCCTATGTCCTGACTCTGTTTGCGTATCTGTGGCCCGCCGATTTTCGAAACCAGGCGCCGGCCTACGTGGCCGTCGCCTGGTCGCGTTCATGACCAGGACGTTTCTATTCCACTTCGGGATAGTCGTACTGGTCATCGCTGCAGTCGCAGGATGGAAGCGTAAGTGGCGCCTGCTGGCAGCAACAGTGCCCTTGCTGCTGATCACCGTCGGACCGGGTGCCTGGCAGTATCGCCCGCGACCTGCGCCCCCGATGGCCGGCGAGACGCTGACGGTCATGAGCGTAAACCTGCTGATGGTCAACGAGACCACGGCTCCGATCATCAGGGAGATCGAAGCCGCCGCCCCGGACGTCTTGCTGCTGCAGGAATACACCGACCACTGGCATACCTCGCTGCAAGACGCTGTCGGGGCGGATTATCCCCACATTGTCTACTTTCCCAGGGATGACTCTTTCGGGGCGGCCGTCTACTCGCGCCGTCCGTTTGTGGGCAAGGTTCAGCGCTACGTACCACTGGGGTCGGCCAACGAGCCGCAGATGCGCGCGGTGATAGAACACGCCGACAGGCAAGTAGCGATCTACAACATACATCTCCTGCCGCCGTGGGGCATGGAGTATACGATTGAACGCCGCTCGCAGGTCGCCGACCTCTGCGACCTGTTCGAATCCGAGCCGCTGCCGGTCATCATCGGCGGCGATTTCAACTTCACCGAGAGCGGACCCCAAGCCGATGCACTGAGCCGGATCGGCCTGGAAGACAGCTTCGACCTCGGCGGCTGGGGGCGAGGCACGACCTGGCCGGTCAACTCCTTCTTCCGATGGGTGCCCAGTCTCCGGCTGGACCACATCTACGTCAGTAGCGAGTTGACCTGCACATCCTGCCGCACGGGCCAAGGCGGCGGTTCTGATCATCGGCCGGTTATCGCCCAAATCGGCTTCGCACAGTAGGACCATCCCAGGCCAAAGAGATGCAGGGCGTGTCCCGGAAGCAGCTCCTGCGAAGAACAGAGCTGTTGCGTCCGTGACTCACCTTTCCGGTGGAGATCAGACAAGCGGGAAGCGCGACCAGCGGGTAGAATGTTGGGCATGCCGGGGCATACCGCAGACAACTTCGTCATGCAGTCAGTCGAACC
>JANQGB010000315.1 GCA_028277545.1 Phycisphaerae bacterium
GATCGCCCGCTACAGCGCCGTGGGTAATGACTGCCACGAAGGTGGCAGCCGGCGCGATGATCATCGAACGTTTCTTCATTGGTCTGGCTCCTTAAAGAGTCCTGTCTGTTCAGGTGCGAACCCGCTGTACGGGTCTTATCCGTGCCGGTGGGCACCAGCCTGGTGGCGCCACCGGCCGCAATCATGACACTTCATGGCAGGGTTTCATCTCGCAGCAGCGCCTCGATCAGTGGGGGACAGTTTCGCAACTCGACACCGTCGGCGGCAGCGCGTCTCAACATGGCCACGCCCCGGGAGTCAGTGAAGGTCACCTGCTCGAGGTCCAGCAGCACCAGGCGCTTGCTTTGCAGCCATCCCCTGCATTCTCGCTCCATCTCTCCCGCCCAATCCGACACGATCTGTCCCTCCAGCTTGAGCGTTACTCTCGACGCGTTCTCCGACGTCTTGGTGACGCGCAGCATGGTCTCGGCTCTGTCGCCCGTCGCACGCACGGCAGAGTCGGTAAACGCACGGCGTCAAACCGGACGTCTGCCGCGCGGCGTGCGGCACGCATGGCTCGTGCACGATTCCTGGGATGGTCGGTTGCCCGCCCCCCATCAGCGGGCAACCGCATCCGCTTCCGGCCCAATTGGCTGCCGGTCCCACAAGGCACACTGCGTACCGCGGTCAGCGCGTTTTGGAGGGTGAAACCTAAGTTGTTTCTGGCAAGAGCATTACGGAGGTAGGAGCGTGGCCTACGGCGTGGGGCCTGGTCACGGATGGGCACTCAGAATCTTGGGAAGCCCACGACATATTGGGATGATCTATGCGGTTCGGTAGATACCGTGCTTCTTCATGCGGGCCTCGAGCGTCGTGGGTTTCAAGCCGAGGAGCTTCGCTGCGCCCCTCTCCCCGCTGACCCGCCAGCCGGACGACTCCAGGGCCTTGACGATGTGGCGGCGCTCGAACTCCGCCAGGGTGGCGACGCTGGTGTCGTGCTCGAGGCACGTAGCCCTGGGTGGCCACTCGCCGAGTTCCAGCTCGGTGCCCCGACTCAGTATGACGGCGCGCTCCAGGACGTTCTGCAGCTCGCGGATGTTGCCCGGCCACGAATAACCAGCCAGCGAATCCATAGTCTTTTGCGGGATGGTCTCGATCCGCTTGCCCATCTTGGCGCCGAACATCATGGCGAAGTGACGAACCAGCAACGGAATGTCCTTGGTTCGCTCTCGCAGGGGAGGGATGCGTACGGGAAACACGTTCAGGCGGTAGTACAGGTCGGGGCGGAAGAGCTTTTCGGCGATGGCCTGTTCGAGATCACGGTTGGTGGCGGCGATGACCCGCACGTCGACCCGGAACGTCTTGGACCCTCCGATTCGTTCAAACTCGCCGGTTTGGAGCACGCGCAGCAGCTTGGCCTGTAGTTCGAGCGGCAGGTCACCGATTTCGTCCAGGAAGATGGTGCCGGTGTCGGCCATTTCGAAGCGCCCGATCTTCCTGCTCAGGGCGCCGGTAAAGGCGCCCTTCTCGTGGCCGAACAGCTCGCTCTCGATGAGGCCGCCGGGCAATGCAGGGCAGTTCACCTTCACCAGTAGTCGGTGGCTGCGTTTACTGCTGTTGTGAATGGCGCTGGCCACCAGCTCCTTGCCTGTGCCGGTTTCACCCGTGATCAGCACCGTGGAGTCTGTGCCAGCCACCTGCTGCACGTTGTGAAGAACGGCCTGGATGCCGGGCGACCCGCCGACGATCTCGCCGCCCCCGCCTTCGCGGCCGACCTGCTCCTGCAGGTAGACGTTCTGCAACTGCAGCCGGGAGAGCTCTTCTTCCGCCTTCTGGCGATCGTTAACGTCTCGCAGAATCAACGTGTAGAGTACCTGCCCGATGGCCTCCGCCTGGGAGATGGTCGCCTCCACCGGAAACTCATCTCCGTCCGCTCGCACCGCGGTAAGCCCCTGCGGTGCCCAGGTGTATCTCTTGTCGGTGTGGGGCTGTTTGAAGGCGTGCATGCAGCGGTCCAGCAGCTCGCGCAGGGCTGGGGAGGCGAACCGATCGAATGACTGGCCGATGGCCTGGTCCGCGGTGACGCGGAAAACCGATTCGGCGGCCGCGTTGAACAGGCGGACGGTGCGTTGTGCGTCTATGGTAACGATGGCGTCCATGGCGGATTCAACGATCTGGTCCAGGCGTTCCTCGCTTTCGCGGAGGGCCTGCTCCGCCTGCTTGCGCTCGGTGATGTCCCGCGAGATGCCGATCAGCCCGACGACTTCGCCCTGCTGATCGCGGAAGGCGGTCTTGGTGGAGAGAAACGTCCTCTGGCGGCCCGCCACCGGGATGACCGCCTCGCAGGTCTGGGGCTGGCCACTGGACATCACGCTTTGGTCGTCGGCCACTAGCTGGCTGACGGTCGGTTCGGGGAACAACTCCGAGTCGTGCTGGCCGATGATCTGATCCTTTGGGCGGCCCATGATCTGGGCCACCGTCGAGTTGAGCATCACGTAGCGACCGCGAATGTCCTTGACGAACACGGCGTCCGTCGTGCCGTCTATTACCGCCTGTAACAGACCGTCATGTCGTCGCAGGGCGTCCAACTCCATTCCCTGCGCGGCCACCTGCTCTTGCAGTGCCTGGGCGCGGAGTCGCAGCGCTGCGACATCATCCGGTGAGGCGGTTTCGCGGTGGTCAGTCATCTCGGTCACCGTCAGTTGACCAGATACGACGTTGGCTGTGTAACCCTATGAGCGACACTCACGCGCCCCTCGATCCTCTTGGAGTTGCTGCCCGGCAGGCGGCAGCGGTGGCGCGCCGCCTCCGTGAACGAAGCGATCTCCGGCCTCCGATATCATAGGCTCGCGTTACCTGTCAGAAAAGGCGACCCTTGTCGCGCGGCATGGGCGTGCATGCGGTCGGCTTAGGGGGACAGGCTTCTCCAAGCCGGCAGCGGGGCGTACAATCGCGGCATGCGTTACGTCGGAACCGTATATCGCCCGCCCAGTGAGGCCAGCTCCTACCTGCTTCAGGCCACCATCGGCTGCTCGTGGAATCACTGCACCTATTGCGCCATGTACCGGGACAAGCAGTTTCGGGTGCGGCCGCTGGCAGAGACGCTGGAGGACATCGCCACCGCTGGCCGCTCGTTCGGCGAGCAGGTCCGCAAGGTCTTTGTCATGGACGGCGACGCCCTGGCGATGGATGTCGACATGTGGGAGCCGATTCTCGAGA
>JANQGB010000365.1 GCA_028277545.1 Phycisphaerae bacterium
CGGACATAGCGGCAAGCGTCGGCACTGTCGCATGAGAATCTAGACGCCCCTGTGATACGACATGGCTGTTTATTCGGCTGTCTGTCGGGTCGGGGCTGACTGACAGGGCCCCACTACTGATAGCCTGCGAGGTTCTCCGTGATCTCTGGGACCTCTGTGGCTCGACTAAGCGTTACCGGCGTCAAGCCAACGGCCCGTTCTGGCCACAGAGAGCACTGAGGCCACAGAGACGGGTTTGGCGTTCTCCGGCTGGTCAGGTTCCGCAGAGCATGATCACGATAGAATCGTTCCCGATCCGCCTGACGACACGGCTACCGCCTAGTCGACTTCCCAGTCATTCGCGAACGGGTCGTGGATGGACAGCAGAAGAGCCTCTTCTTCGGCAGATAACTCGGCCACTGAGTCCCAGCCGAAGTTGAACAGCTCGTCCTCGCAATTCGAGAAGAGCTCAACACGTCCGCTCCGCCAAGTGACCTCCAGGTCACAAGGAGGCGGGCCGCCCATTGTGGCACTCCAACGACGCCACCTGCCGCGCAGCCGCTCATGCAAGCGGGCAAACGTCCTCACTTTTTGCTGATCGTCGATTGTAAGGGACCGATCGGGGGCATACTCAATGACTCGCAACAGCACGATCTCATCTCCCACATCCGGGGGATCGTAAAGCGGCGGAAAGAGCGCGCGGTATAATGCGAATAGTCCACCCAACGCGACAACGAGGATGCATAGCCCAACTACCTTGGGTTTCTCCATCGGTTAGTCCTTCTGAACACCATCCTGAACGACCTTGTCGGGACCCGGGCTGGCCTGAAGACACGAATGCAGAGTCGGCACCGCTGCGGCCTCACCGCCAGGCGCCGCCAAGGAACCGGGTCCGCCGCTGGAACTCATCGGCCTTACAAATGAGCCGGGCGGGCGCTCATTCGGGTCCCGTGCCCTCTGCTGCCTCCGCTTCGGTTTCCCGATCATCGAGGGCGCGGACATAGTCGCGCATTCCGCGCTTATCGCCGACTTGGAGCATCGTCAGCATCTTGGCGACGATCTCGCGCTCCCTGGCTCGGAGCTGCGGGTGCAACTCGAAGACCATCATCATAGAACGCAGGGTGCCTGCCGCGTAGCCGTACGTTCCACTTTCTCGTACCGTGCCGAACAGCCTCTGCGGGCCGACGGTGACACCGTCAGCAAAGCGGTAGTCTGGCGGCGAGGTCTGCAGGCCGTGGCGGGCGACTAATTCAGAGAAGGGTGTATCCCGTTCGTGCGTGGAGACTACAACGCCAAAGACGAAGATGCGCGTGCGCACGCGTCCGCTGTTGACGTCGATGTCCGTCTGGCTATACCCCAGCAACCCATTAAAGCCACACAGCACCAGGACCACGACAGCGGCCAGCAATCCTGCCCGTGCCTTTCTCTTGGTCATCTGCACCCTCAGTATACCCGCGTCTGTGGCAGTGCGCTGCAGTAGTCTCGGAAGCCTTGTTCGAGTTCCTCGACCGAATAGCCGGTGGCCGCTGCGATGCGCTGGACGCAGTCCGATGAGCTGTAGGCCCTGGCCCGCCAGATAGCCGGCAGGATGCTGTCGCCGGTACCGGTCCGGGGCGGCAAGTGCGAGAAGTAGTCCGTCAGCAGCGTGGCATAAGAGTAGAACAGTGCTTTATCCCTGTGATCGGCCTCCCGTAAGGCTTGATGATCGGTCTGGCACACCGATGCGACTGAAAGACGCTTCGCATTCCACAAGGCCTGTCGGCGAGCGCTGACCGCCCGCAGCCAGCTGTGCGAACTCTCACCGCTACGCA
>JANQGB010000371.1 GCA_028277545.1 Phycisphaerae bacterium
GCCACCCAGAGATCGCTGGGCTCGTTAAAGGGCTGCCCGTCGTATTCGCCGGCCAGTAACGTCTGTTCGCCAGGCGCCTCGATGGCGACTATCGACCCGCTGCCTCCTGCACAGGCCAGGAGACTGTCGTCGAGATCGAAGAAGAGGCCGTTGGCACCTGCCGAGTCCTCCAGATACACGGTCAGCTCGCCGTCAGCGGACCACTTGTAGATACGATCGGAGGCGATATCTGAGAAGTAGAGGTGACCACTCTGGTCGGCGGCCGGGCCTTCCGCGAAGGAGAAGCCGTCGGCCAGCAGCGTGATCGCCGCTCCCGGGGCGACGATACCGGCCTGATCCGAGGCTGGCGGGTCGTCACCAGGGTCCGCGGCGTTGCAGGCATCACGGCAGAACCGGCGGTCGCCGCACTCGAACTCGGATGACGCGTCGCAGCACTCTTTGCAGGCCTGCTCACTGCCGGCCTCGACACAGGCCGAGTAGTCACCCTCAGGCCCGAGCGTGGAGGGAGCATCCACGGTGATGAAATCGGTGTTGAGACTGAAGTCATGCGTGGGGCAACTATCCCGGCAGGCCTTACGCGTTTCGCCGTCGGCGTCCAGGCAGTCGCAACAGTCCTTGCACGCCGCATCGTCTCTGGTGTTGTCGATACAGGCGTCATACTCCGGCGAGTCGTGGCCTCCGCCCGAGCCCTGTGGCACGACGCTGGGCCAATCACCGACACCGAACAGGTAATCGCTGTTCGACACCTGGGGCAGGGCAATACTCTCGGAGTACAGGTAGGCCCCCGCGCAGGGGATGGTATTCCACTCCTCCCGAAGCGCGGTAAGCTGCGCCAACTGCTGGTCGGTCAGGGTCTGCCCGACCTCCGCGAAGTGCGTCGCATAGAGGTACACGATCTCGCCGTCCAACTCGCCGTACTCTTCGGCCAGAGCCAGCACGATCTCTTCGTCAATCGACGCTTCTTCCATGAAGCGCCGTAGCTCAGCGGATATCGCCCGCCTGGTCTCGACTATTTCATTCAGAGCGTCCCGCTGGAGATCCACCAGGCTGGTCACTAACTCGGCCTGGGTGTCCGTCAGCACGTCGAGAAAGGCGCTTCCCATGTCCGCAGTCAGGTTGGAGTCGATGGTGAAGTCAGGATTCCCCATGGCCGGCATGTCCTTCATGTAGAAAGACCCGAAGTAGGTGCCCTGACGTTCCGGACAGAAGTAGGTGTCCGCCTCCACGGAGCCGGCGTACCAGCTATACATCTCACTGGCGTAGGTCATGACGGCGACGTTCTCATCCTGGCTGAGTGGGAGCCCTACGAGCGGATTGGCCAGCGTCTTGTCCCAGTTGTCCACACCGCCCAGTTCCGTCAAGGCATCCAGCTCTGCCTGTTGATCCGCGGTCAGGGACCTCAGGATGCCGCCCAGGACCTCGGCCCGCTGGAAGCTGATCTGGCCATCAAGCCGGTACAGCTCAGCCGAGTACTCCTTGACGGCGTTCTCATCCAGCGTACCGTCACTTCCATCCGGCGTGTCTCCCTCCAGCAGCCGGCGGAAGGCCAGCATCAGCGGGAAGCGCTCATAGCCGTGCTGATTGATCAGGTCAATCTGGCTCTCGGCCAGGGTCACCAACACGGCGAGCTGGCTGTCGTTCAGAATGTTCAACATGTTGAAGGCGATGATGGTCACGAAATCCGTGTTATGCCCCAGATTGGTGGGATCGTTGTCACGCAGGTACTGGAAACCGGAGAAGTCGGCCACTTTCCCGGGCGGCAGAAAGGAATCGGAGCACAGGTCCCCCGTCAGCAGAGCCAGGCCGTCGAAGGCGATGGTGTTCCGCTGAGCCTCGTCAGACAGAGTCTGCTCGATTCCGAAGTCACCGCTCGCCGCCGGGCCGTCGGCGGGCGGTGCATTGTCTGGCGGCGCGCCGTCGGGTGATTCGTCGTCTGGCGACGTGCCGTCGGATGCGCCATCGTCGGGCGACATGTCAGCGGCGTCGGACACCGCGGCGGACGACGTCGCGTTGCATCCGGTCTGGAGCGCCGCAGCAACGATAGCCGCACAAACCGATATCCAGCAGAACCTCTTCATATCCGCTCCCTTCGTTCTGCGCCGGCACAGCGCACCCGCGGCACGCCGCGGCCGGCTGGCAGGCTGTTTGGCACTGTCAGGCATA
>JANQGB010000390.1 GCA_028277545.1 Phycisphaerae bacterium
TGCTCTTATCGGGCCCTCGAGCTGCTCAATGCGGGCCCTGGTCTCGCCGATGACTACGTTGTACCGCATGCGTCACGGCCCGCGCATACCTGCCGCTTAGCCGGGCTAACCTGCCGTGCGCTCGTGCCTTGGCCCAAGTGAGGACTGCCCATGCCGGATCCCGATTCGCTCGACTTCTCGGTGCGTTGCGTTGGCCCCCGCAAGGTCCAATCGCCGTACAAAGCCGCACGCTACGTCTCTGACGAAGAGCGGACGCTGTATCAGACGATAATCGACCCCAGCCGACAACTGGGGTGCCGGTGTGATGCAGACGCGCCACTCAGTTTCGAGCTGGCCGGTCCGCGGGAGCACATCTACTTCGACCCGGCCAAGATGCGCTGCGGGCTGGTTACCTGTGGGGGGCTCTGTCCGGGATTGAACGACGTCATCCGGGCGGTGGTGCTGCAGCTCTACTACCACTACGGCGTGAGGAACATCTACGGGTTCCAGTACGGGTTTGAAGGCCTGGTGCCTGACTACGGTCACCAGGCCATAACGCTTGATCCCCAGGCGGTGTCCGATATTCACCGTCGGGGCGGTTCGATTCTGGGCTCCTCACGCGGCCCGCAATCACCGGAGGCGATGGTGGACGCCCTGGAGCGTCTTAACCTGCAGGTCCTGTTCTGCATCGGGGGCGACGGGACCTTTCGCGGGGCCCTGGCTCTGTGCCGGGAGATCGAGAAGCGCAATCTCAAGATCGGCGTTGTGGCGGTTCCCAAGACGATCGACAACGACATTCCCTACACCGCCCGGACGTTCGGCTTCGACACGGCCTGTTCGATCGCCGCCGAGGCTATCAAGGGCGCCCATGCCGAAGCTACCGGGGCCTACAACGGTGTGGGCCTGCTCAAGTTGATGGGGCGTCACGCCGGCTTCATCGCCGCCCACGCGGCCCTGGCCAGCCGGGACGCCAACTTCGTCATGGTGCCGGAGGTGGACTTCGAGTTGGGCGGGGCCAACGGGTTTCTTCCGCACCTGCTCCATCGCCTGCAAAACCGGAGGCACGCCGTTGTCGTGGTTGCGGAGGGCGCCGGCCAACACCTGTTCAGCGGCGATTCTGACGGCGACGCCACCGACGCCTCGGGTAACGCGCGTCTGCAGGATATCGGGCTGCTGATGAAGGATCGCATCAGCGAGTATCTCCGGCTGATGGAGGTCCCGTTTACCCTCAAGTACATCGATCCCAGTTACCTGATCCGCTCGGCACCGGCCACAGCCAGCGACTCGCTTTTTGCCGGTATCCTGGGTCAGATGGCGGTCCATGCTGCCCTGGCCGGCAAGACCGGCGTGTTCGTGGGGTTTTGGAACGACCGCTTCACCCATGTCCCGCTCGCCGCGGCAGTAGCGGGCGAGAAGAGACTCGACCCCCAGGGCAACAGGTGGCAGAGCGTCATCGAGTGTACCGGACAGCCAGCCTGCCTGGTGAATCAGTGTGCCGATCCGGCCCTGGCGGACGAAGCGGATCTTGCTAACTGAACAGGGGTCACCCCAGTGATCGCTCCGAACAGTTGCGGGCCGCGCCGCCCCTGTCCCGAGCCCTGCACGAGAACCTCGGCGTGCCCACCCAGGTGATCGGCTACTCCGACGGAGGCCACGACCTGACCACCTGTGTCCACAGCAACGCCAAACTACAAGGGGAACCGGCCTGGTGCGAGATGTACCTGCTCGTGGCGCGGACTGACGAATAGCTGACCGACATCATGCGTTCGCTCAGGTAAACGATGGCGGCTCTTCAACAATGGTAATAACCCGGTGCGGCCTGGCGGCGACCTCGATGTCCGCCAAGACGGCACTCTGCTCCGGCCCGCCGCGGCCCGGTGTCAGGTAGACACAGATGGTGTCCTCGGACTTGCGCAGACCCAACGCGTGCACGCCCGCCTGCCCGACAAACCGCGCGCTTAGAATGCGTTTCAGTTCGATTAGCGACTGGCTCAATCCTGGCTCACCATCAGACGCCGTTGGCTCGGTCATTCGACTCCCGATTATCAGCGCAACGGCGCGAGGTGGCAAGTGGAAAAGCGCAGGCCCCGCGCCCTCCAACGGCACCGGGCGTGCCGCCCTTTTCAATCCCGCACTCATGCCCTCTCAGTAAAGAGCACCGCCTATAGCAGATCGACCTGCAGTTCGTTGAGCACGTCCGCAATGTGGTTGGCGATTCCATAGAAACCGCTGGCGGGACCCGCAAAGTACAGCCCGACCGCCGCCGCCGACGACTTGCACACCACAAGTGAACCGCTATCGCCACCTAATCCGAAATACGGCTCGCCAGGGGCAGCCTCTATCCGGATCTGGTCCTGGAACATAGCCACCTTGCTGCTGTCGGAATGGTCCATCCCGACCAGGGCGTCGTAGGCCACGTCGGCCACCACGCCCTCTGTGTAGCCGGTGGTTCTGCCGTGCTTGCACACGACCATATCCTCGTCGGCCTCATCGGTACCGTTGATCCGCCCGATGGTGCAGATCTCCGCCTTGAATTTCACGCCAGAACGCAAGGCTCCAATCGCGGCATCGACCCGGTTGGTCGAACCCGTCGCCTGGTCGATAGTCACGAAGCGGTGCAGATCGGCGAAGTGGTCTGCGGGCATGGCCCCGTCGGCCGGCCCGGGCTGATACAGCCCATCGCCGAGGTCGGCCTTGTTCACGTCGGCGAAGACATGGTTGTTGCTCATCACGAAGATGGCCGAAGGATCGTCCTCCTGGTGCGTCGAACAGCAGAAACACGAGATCGTCCCGGCCGTCACCGCGAAATGGGCGGCGCTGATGCCCCCCACAACCGGGCGCTGCTCGGCTTGGCGACTCGCGCTA
>JANQGB010000037.1 GCA_028277545.1 Phycisphaerae bacterium
CTACATTTTCGCGACGGACGCCACGCTGTGTCCGTAAGTCCCTGCAAAACAAGAACCCAGCATCGAGGCCTATCCCGAAACTGTAGAAGATGGGCCTGACAGTAGATTGCGATGTTGCGGCCACACAAAGCGCGTTGATGGCCACAGGCGGCGTACCGAGAGTTGATTGAACCGGGGTCCGCACACACTGCCATCAACGCTGTAAGTGAATCTGTTCACTTCAATAACGCCAACGTTGACGCGGATAGAGCTGCTCGTCCACCGCCACCCAATGGTCCAAAAGCCTGAAGCAACCCAGGCGGCGCCGATCAGAGTACATCCCGCCAGCCCCGCCCACTTCAGAATCCGTCGTGTCCGGGAACGTCGCTTCATGTTGCCTCCCCGCACTCAGGGCACCGCGGCTCGGGCACGCCCGTCAGATTGTAGCCGCATTGGAGGCAGAGGCCGCGCTTGCGGCGGCGGTAACGGCGCACCGGGCCGCGGATGAAGGCGGCGGCCGGCCAGATCGAAAAGAGAATCAATGGTACCCAAAGCGGGAACCGAACCACCGCCTGGCGATGGGGCGTGTCGGTGTACCGCAGGAGGAAGGACGCGTCCCCCAGAAGCGTGTTTAGCCGCAGGGAAGTCGCTCGCCGCACAGCTTGGACCAGCTCGTGGTACTCATCGTCGAACTGGACGCTGCGCAGCAGTTCATTCTCTCTTGCTGGAGTTCTAGAAGGCCATACCATCCACACTCCATAGCGGTTATCGTGCCATCTGTCTCCGAAGTCCAGAACTTCGTTGCCACTCGCCGTCAGAAGAGATCGCGGTGGCTCGTAGCGGCTGCAATACGAGACGGTGATGCGGGAATCCACGACGACAGCATGAGTCCAGCGCTGCGGGGCGGAACGATCGCAGAGGAACCGCTCCACAAACAACTGCAGAGGGAGCCCCTCGATGAATAGCTCCGGCTCGCGGGAGGCATCCAAGTGAATTGCCCGCCACTCGGACACGCCAGCCAACACCAGCGTGGCTGCGGCAGCCAGTGCGAACAGGGCGATGGCGAGTTTGCGGAACATGACGCCTCCACGTACCCAGCATACCGCGCGGGTCGTGACAGCGTAAGGTCTTCTTTGATGCCCGCACCGCCGCCCTGCCGAACGGAGTCGCTCTGCGGAACTGAGTAATCGCAATGTACAGTGTGGCCAAGACGGCTCGCGTAGCGTTACTGCGCATGGTCATTCGTACCGCAGGCTTCCAGCCTGCAGTTTCCGCGACAATTATGCAGGCAGGATGCTTGCGGTACGATGGCGTGCGACTTCACGCTGTATTTTCAGAAGCTGCCGAAGTTGGCCTGCAGGGTTTCGAAGTCGGCCAGGTCCACGTCGCCGTCGTTGTCCAGGTCGGCGTCCACGCACAGGTCGCAGGCTGGCGCGGGGGGCTGACCGGGGCCGGCCAGGCAGGCTCCGAAGGCTGCGAAGTCGGTGGCGTCCACCAGGCCGTCATCGTCGACGTCGCCCAGGGGTGACATATTTGTGGCGGCGGGCGTCGAGACTCGCAGAGTGATGATACAGGCCGTCCCGTCGCCGAAGCGTCCTTCGGAGACGTCCGCCGCCTGCTGCCCGAATGATAGGGAGTCGATCTGGGCCAGGTAGTTCGAGGTCCGGTCGAAGAGCCCGATGGACTCACCAGCAGCCCGCAGCTTGAAGCTGGTGTGCATGGGCCCCTGTTCCTCGTCTTCGTCGGCCCAGAACAGCAGATAGCTTCGCGGTGCGATGGTCACGCCTTCCGGAATGCGCCACTTGTTGCGGTCGGCCAGGTCGTCCGTCAGGTAACGCCCGCCGAGATCGACGGCGTCCGGACCGGCGTTGTAGAGTTCGATCCAGTCATCGTACTCGCCGAGTTCGTCCTGGATGCCGGTGTTGTTCTTGGCCATCCATTCGTTGATCAGAATGGGCGGCGTCGGCCCCGGCTCGGGCGGCGGTCCGCCGGAGTTGTCGTTGGCACTGGCCGGCGTGACGGCCGGGAACTCCATAAGGTTCTCGGTGCCGTCGGGATACCGGCCATAGGAGATGTCCACGCCCAATGGCGGGTAGGCCAGGTAGTCGATCAGCACATTGCGGTTGGCGTCGTTGTGGAACAAGCCCACCCCTTCGCCGGAGCCGGCCAGCTTGAACGATGCGTGCAGCGGTCCCTCCAGCGGCTCCTCGTCGCACCAGACCAGTATGAATCCGCCCGCGGGAATGGTCGTGCCGGCCGGTATCTGCCACTTGGTTGGCCGGCCCGGATTGTCGCTGAGATACAGACCACCGATCTCGAACTCACTGGGTCCGTCGTTGTAGATCTCCACCCAGTCCTCGTACTCGCCCATCTCGTCCACGTTGACCGTAGCGTTGATGGCCAGCATCTCGTTGACGTACAGCCGCGGCAGCGGCGCCGGGGCGGGCACGGTCAGCAACAGGTCGTTGGCCCGCTCCTGAATGTATGGCTTGAGCCCCCAGTCCCAACCCCAGCCCCAGTTCCGGTAGTAGGGCGGGAAGGTGTACGACTCGTCGAACATGGTCGAGTCGTAGGTCCAGTCCATGTGCCCGTCGTCGTACGACCCGGCGAAGGCATAGGGCCCGATGATGGCCTTTATCTGATCGATGCGTGCCTCGGTGTGGCCCAGGGTAAACGGCCCGTCGGCCAGTTGCCGCAGGTAGCGGCGGAACAGGGCTTCGTACTCCGGAACCTCGAGCACCCGGCGAATCAGCGGGGGCAGTTGCCCGCCGCTGCTGCCGTAGCCGCCGTGGCCCCAGTGATCGAATGGCCGGGTCGCCCAGTCGATGCCGAAGAAGTCCACGCCGTAGGTGTTGTCGTAGTCGTAAGGCAGGTACTCGAATCGGTTCGTGTCGGCGTTGTGGTAAAGGTAGTAGTTGTTGGCCCCGTACCAGTAGTTGTCCCACTGACCGACGGCCACATCGACCGCCATGGCCCGCAGGAAGTTGTCCACGCTGAACAAATTGACCAGTCCGGCGGCGAAGGTGGCGTCGTCCGTGTTGTTGACAAAGTCGATGAAGGCCGCCAGATCGGAATAGTCCGGGCTGGCCTCGTTGTTCTCCTCCTGATAGGTGCTGCCGCCGCCGAGGTACTGGTAAGTCTCCGCCGTCCCCGGCCAGACGTACTTCAGGTCGGCCCGCTCACCCTGATACAAACACTTGTAGAGATTGCCGGTGTCGTTTCCGAACCAGGTATCGACGAACTCGTCGTCGATCTGCTCCACGTTGATGTGTATCCCCTCGACGTGCGCGCCGTTGTTGATTTTGAGATACACGTGATGGGCTCGCGGA
>JANQGB010000507.1 GCA_028277545.1 Phycisphaerae bacterium
AGTCGGATAGCGCGGCCGTCGATGCCGAGACGGCATTGCCGCTGAAGGTGCAGTTCATCATCGTCGGGTTGCCGCCAGCAATGTGGATCCCACCGCCCCAGGCGGTGACTGTGGGCGTCGGAGTGGTCACTTCGGCGCCATTGCCCAGAAACGCGCAATTGATCACTGTCGCGTCACTGTCGCTGAGGTACATGCCGCCGCCGCGGGCGTCGGTGGTTGGGATCGGCGCGCCGGCCCTGTTCTGCAAGAAGGTGCAATCGATCACCACCGGATCGGCCCCGGAGACGTACATGCCGCCGCCGTTGATAGCCTGGCCATTGGTTACGGTGAAGCCCTCGATCACGGTGTCCGGACCTTCGCTATTGGCGCAAGTAATAACGCTTCCGCCAGCGTTGCCGTCGATGATCGTCACGGCCGGCCCGTCGGTGCTGCGCAGCGTGATGGCCTTGCCCAGCAGGTCGATGCGTTCGACGTAGGTTCCCGGGTGGACTTCAATCTCGTCGCCGCTTGTCGCCGCGGTGTCAATGGCGTCCTGAATCGAACAGAACGGATCACCGGCGCCGCCGGAGCCGGGGCCGGGGCAATTATCGTCGTCGACGTGCCAGCTGTCGGCTCGGGCGGTCGCGGCCACCGCGACAAGTACCAGGCAGACTGCCAGGTTCCGCATCATGGCTTCCTTACTCCTGTCCGTCTTCGGCAGTTCATCATGAGAGAAGAACACCCCATCCGCTCAGCTCGAGCTATCCGGCAGCCCGTAGCCCAACGTGCCGCCGCGCTAAGGCGTCGGCTCCGGAAAGTCAGCGGGAACCTCGTCGTACAGTCTCCCTGTGTCCGGGCTCTTCAAACTGACCAAACACTCATCATCCCCGGTGAACGGCGCATTTGCGCGAATGGCGAAGTCAAAGGTGTGCACCTGCGTAGGCTCGAGAACGACGGCCTGGGACATCACCGGCGCGATGTGCGAGGGGCAGTCGGTAACCGTGACCATGTAGTTGGTCTTGAGGTCTCCGTAGTTGGTGATGTCGACACTCAGTACGGCCGTGCGCGCATCGGACGTGTAGGGCTCAACGGTTGCGGATTGGATAATACCTATCGACTCGGTCGTAACGAATCTCAGAGTGTTTGCATCAATGGCAACTGCCACCAAGTCGTCGGAGATAAGACGCGCCGTGAAAATGAAGCCATTGGGATCCCTGACGACGAAGGACGGGTCGTCGGGTGCCAAGGTGAAGGTGAGCGTGTCCTCGCCCCTGTGGACGGTCCCCACGATATCGAAGGCCCGCACTTCCGGTACGCCGGTTCTGGGCTGCTTCTCGAAGCTGAAATGGGTCGTCACATCCAGGTGCCCGCCCTGCCCGTCCGACACGGTCTGCACGATGTCCAGGTTGGCCATCCCCCCCTGGACGGCGACGGTGAACATGCGCTTTCCTGCGCAGTTGATGCCCACTTCGCTTTCGAGGCAATCCTCAAAGACGGGCAGGTAGCCGACCAGCCCGCTGACGCTGGTCACGTAGCCATACCCAGCGTTGGCACCGGCGTCTGCGGCTTGGGGATGTGGCGGCGCGGTCAACGGCTGGCGCGGGGTCAAGGTGGTGAAGTTGCCGTCGCCGGCCGGCGATCTCACGGCAATCCCCAGCCAGCGGGCCTCCCCAATGAACGCGCCGGCCCCAAAGTCCAGCCCAACGGTGAACAGACCGTTGACGACGTTCACGTTGTTCCTGGGAACCGTTGCGCCGACCTGATTGCCGGCGTCGACTGCATCCCATAACGAGAACTCGAAGTCGGCGCTGTTGTTCACCGCAACACCGGCCTGCTTGAGCTGCCCCTGATAGGTGAAACCCGTCCCCCACGGTTCGGACGCGGTCGAGCGAGCCGCAAGCGCGGCCAACATCATTGTGGTCAAGATCCCTGAACGCAGCGTAAGCAGTCTCATCGTTCTACTCCGATTTCAAACTTCGGCCAATTCGCCCAGAGCGGGCGCCAGGCAACTCCCCCGTCAGCCTGCCAGGCAGGCAGGGGCGTCGTCTCAGTTGGCATCTCGAACGGTCCGCCGTGATAAACGCCTCGCCGTCTCTGGTGGACTTGCCCGGTTGTCCGCCGGGCTCCTGCCGGCACGCGATACGCACGCAACAGAGCAGGACGCCCCCTTCAGAAACGACAACAGTAAAACCGGCCAGAGTGTGCAGAAGAATCTCAACAAATAAGGCCGGTGGCCTGCCGAGCCCTGGACAGAACTCGGCCAGGTGGGCCCGTGGCGTTCCCCTGGCCGCAACGCCCGATACAAACGCGAGGCAGGACTGCTGACGTGGGTCGAGGGTTCCGAACTCCTTGGCCGGATAGTAGATACGCTCGTCCCCTGCTAGAATAGGTGGCCAGTCACTTGAAGATGAAGAGTGGGAAATACCATGGCCGAGCACGGACCAGCGGAAGTGACCCGTATCCTTGCCGAACTGGCAGGCGGGGATCGTGCGTCCGTGTCGCGGCTGTTCTCTCTAGTCTATGATGAGCTCCGCGCGGTAGCCGGCAGCTACTTCCGGCGCCAGCCGGCCGACCACACCCTGCAGCCGACGGCGCTGGTCCACGAGGCCTACATGCGGCTCGTCGATCAGACGCAGGAGGGATGGCAAGACCGGGCGCACTTTCTGGCGGTCGCGGCCAAGGCCATGCGACGAATTCTGATCAACCACGCCCACAAACGTGCCGCGGCCAAGCGCGGCGGCGACAGCAAGAGGCTGACGCTGGTCGAGGAGCTGACGCCTGCCGACAGTCGGGAGATTGACCTGATCGCCCTCGACGAAGCCCTCACCAAGCTGGCGGAACTCAGCGAGCGCATGGTGCAGGTCGTCGAACTCCGCTACTTCGGCGGCATGACCATGCAGGAGATCGCCCATACGCTCGGCGTCTCCAGGCGGACCGTCCAGAGTGACTGGGAGGTCGCCCGGGCCTGGCTCTCACGCGAGTTGTCCGACGAGGAAGGGTCATGACACCCGAGGAGTTCCAGCGCGTATGCGAACTCTTCTCCCAAGTGGCCGAACTTACGCCCGCTGCCCGGTCGGCGCATCTCGATCGCGCCTGTCAGGGTGACCCCGACTTGCGGCGAGAAGTCGAGTCTCTGCTGGCACACAGAGACAAGCCGCTGGACGCGCTCGATTCGCCGCTCGCCGGCGAAGTTCCGCGAAACGCGGTCGAGTCCGTCCTTGACGACTCCAGCGCTGAGCCGATTCCACCCAAGGCAGGCAAGTACAGGATCCTCCGCCGTCTAGGGCAGGGAGGCATGGGCACCATCTACCTGGCTGAGCAGGACAATCCCCGGCGCACAGTTGCCTTGAAGATGATCCGCCTCGCTGCCATGTCGCCGAAGATGCTGAGGCGTTTTCAATCGGAGGCCGATCTGCTTGGGCGCCTCCAACATCCTGGCATAGCCCAGATCTACGAAGCGGGCAGGCTAGACACGGTAGCGGGCAGCCAGCCGTACTTCGCCATGGAGCACGTCGAGGGGCTCGAGTTGCGACAGTACGCCGCCGAGCATGGGCTCGGCGTTCGATCCAAGCTCGAGCTGGTGGCCCGCGTGTGCGATGCTGTCCAGCATGCGCATCAGCGCGGTGTTCTCCATCGGGACCTCAAGCCGGAGAACGTTCTGGTCGTGGATCCGCCGACGACGGCAGCGGGTCAGGCGTCCGAGTTCACCTCGCTAGGCCAGCCCAAGGTTCTGGACTTCGGCGTTGCCCGCGCTACGGACTCCGACATCCAAATGACCACGATGCAGACAGGCTTCGATCAGCTCATAGGCACCGTTGCCTACATGAGTCCGGAGCAGGCCATTGGGGACTCACGCCGCCTGGACGGCAGAAGCGACATCTACGCCCTGGGCGTGATCCTCTACGAGCTACTTGCCCGCCGCCCGCCGCTGGACCTCCGGCACCGGTCGATTCCGGAAGCGGTCAGGACTATTCGCGAGGAGGAGCCAACAAGGCTGAGTTCGATCGACACCGTCTTTCGCGGCGATATCGACGCCATCGTCGCCAAGGCGCTGGAGAAGGATCGCGACCGTCGATACCAGTCCGCGGCGGACCTGGCCACGGACATCCGCCGCTGGCTGGCCAGCGAGCCCATCGCCGCCCGGCCGGCGAGTGCCATCTACCAGGTCAGGAAGTTCGCCAAGCGGAACCGAGGCCTGGTCG
>JANQGB010000549.1 GCA_028277545.1 Phycisphaerae bacterium
GAATGGCGGCCCCCTGCCCGCGGTTCACGGCATGGCGCAGGACGTGAGCCCCGCTACCACGAGCCGCCTGGAGCGTGTTGTCGGTCGATCCGTCATCAACTACGACGACGTGTGATACTGCGGTGCGAACGCTGGCCACCACCTGGGCCACTGCCGGCCCTTCGTTGTAGGCCGGGATGACAACGAACACGGCGTCGTTGCCACCAGACGGCGTATCCCCAACTGTTGTCCGGGTTGGTTCGGTGTTGCTCATCAAATCAAACGGTGGATGGACACCACCCTGCACTTGCCATCACAGCAGTCTGCGGAAGCTCATCCTCCGCTTCCCCGAGCGACGCGGCATGATCGTATCGGCCACTGCGTGAGGCGTCTACACTGCTCACTTACCGCCGCACCCGCTTTCGAGGCCGACAGGCAGCGTGTAAGCTACGCCGGCCCGGTCGGTATCGGACCTCGGCAGGAAAGGACGCCAGCATAGAGCATGACCCGCCGCCAGCGACCACCCTCGACACCCGCCTCGCCCGTAGCAACACCGCCGGCGCCGGCCCGCACCTGGCTGGTCGGCATCGTCATGCTGGCCGGCCTGCTGGTCTATCTCAACGGTATGGACGGCGTCTTGCTGCTGGACGACATTCGTAACATCGAGGAAGACCAGCGTATACGGCAGCTCTGGCCTCTATCCGATCTGCTGACCACCAGGCGCCCGGTGTGGAAGCTCTCGCTGGCGGTGAACTACGCCTTTGGCCAGACCAGCGTCCGAGGCTATCACGCCGTCAATATCGCCATTCACCTGTTGGCGACTGCCGTTCTCTTCGGCCTGGTTCGTCGCACACTCCTGCGCCAGCCGGCCGGCTACCTGTCGCAGCCCGCCACGGCATCGTGGCTGGCCTTCGCTACTGCCCTGCTCTGGGTGGTCCATCCGCTCAACACGCAGAGTGTCACCTATATAACCCAGCGCAGCGAGTCGATGACCGGCCTCTTCTATCTGCTGACCATGTATTGCGTACTTCGCGGAACGGAGTCGGGCCGGCGGCGCGTCTGGTACGTCGCCGCTGTGGCGTCCTGTGCGCTGGGCATGGGCAGCAAGGCCGTCATGGTCACCGCCCCGCTGCTGGTACTGCTCTATGATCGCGTGTTTCTGGCTGGCTCGCTGGGCGAGATCCTGCGTAAACGGTGGGGCCTCTACATCGGCCTGGCTGCAACCTGGCTGGCGCTGATCGGGACCGGCGTCGTGCGCGGCGTGCTCTTTCCAGGCCCGGACCGGGCCGGAACCGTCGGCTTCTCCCTCCAGGGCATGACGGCCATGGAATACGCCTTAACACAGCCCGGGGTCATCCTGCACTACCTGAGACTGTCGCTCTGGCCGCACCCGCTCTGCCTCGACTACACCTGGGCCGTTGCCACGTCAGGGACAGCCGTCGTCGTCCCGCTGGTGATCGTGGCAGCGTTGATCGGGCTTACACTGGTGGCCATACGAGGACCACGGCAGAAACTCGGCTTTCTAGCCGCGGCGTTCCTGCTCATCCTGGCACCAACCTCTAGCGTAGTGCCCATCAAGGACCTGGCCTTCGAGCACCGCATGTACCTGCCGCTGGCGGCTCTTATCACCCTGGTGGTGATCTGCTGCTACAGCGGCGCCCATCATCTGCTGCGCACACGTCGCGGCCTGGTCCTGGGCGGGCTGCTGGTGGCCATCACCCTGGCCCTGGGCACCACCACCGTGCGCCGAAACAGAGACTACCGTTCCCGTGAAACGATGTGGGCCAACGTCGTGGACCAGCGCCCGCAGAACGCCCGGGCCCGCGTCAACCTCGGCCTGGCGCTGAAGAAGAAAGGCGACCTGGACGGCGCTGCGCGTAGCTACCGGCATGCTCTGGAAATCAATCCCAACCACTCCCGGGCCCACCGCAACCTGGGCCTGGTGCTGCGTGACCAAGGCCACCTCGAGGAGGCCATTGCCGAGTTCGAGAGCGCCCTGCGGCTCGATCCTGATTACACCGAAGCCCAGTTGAACCTGGCTGAGGCTCTGCGTATCCGTGGCGAACCCGACCAGGCCATCACACAGTACACCGAGGCCCTGAAGCAGAATCCCGACTCTGCCCAGGCCCACAACGGGCTCGGCAACGCCCTGTACCGCCAGAAGAAGACCGCCGAAGCTATCCACCACTACCGCGAAGCTATCCGCGTCCGACCCGACTACTCTGAAGCGCACACCAACCTGGGCCTGGCCCTCAAAAGGCAGGGCGATCTGACCGGAGCGGTCGAAAGCTATCGCACCGCGATTAGACACCGGCCCGACTTCCACAAGGCCCATCGCCATCTGGGTGCCGCCCTGCACGCCCTGGGACAGAGCGACCTGGCAATCGCCCACTACAACACGGCCCTGAGTATCGATCCGGGCTACGCCGAAGGGCACAACGGCCTGGGAATCGTCCTCTACGAACGCGGTGATTACACAGCCGCCGGGGAGCACTTCGCCGAAGCGGTCCGCCACGACCCGGACTACCGCCAGGCCTGGACCAACCTGGGCAATGCCCTCACCCAACAGGGGAAGCCGGATGAGGCGGCCGAGTATTACCAGGAGGCAGCCCGCCTGGAGGCAGCCAGTGGACCGTGACCTCGCCACCTGCGACCGCCACGCCGTCTGTCGGCCGAGCCTCAGAGACAGGCCATGACCCGATCCCGACGCCCCAGACGCCGGCCGCCAAGCACTCCCCGGGCGCAGGCAGCACCAGCACCCCCGACCTGGCTGAACCTCCTGCTGGCAGCCGTCGTGGCAACGGCCGGCTTGCTGGTCTATATAAACAGCTTCGCCGGCGTCATGCTCTTCGACGACACCAAGCACATCGTGAACAACGATGCCATCCGCACGCTCTCACCCGTCACGCAGCACCTCTGGGGCCCGCGCCGGCCGCTGGTGCAGCTCTCGCTCGCCGTCAACTACGCCGCCAGTGGGCTGAGAGTCTGGGGCTACCACGCCTTCAACCTGGCCGTGCATCTGTTAGCCGCTGTGACGCTGTTCGGACTGGTCCGCCGAACGCTGCTGCGCCAGTCCCGGGCAGAACGCGCCGAGATATCACCCGCGTTGGAGTCATCCGCCGCATCCTGGCTCGCCTTTGCCGTGGCCTTGCTGTGGGTGGTCCACCCCCTCAACACCCAGAGCGTCACCTACCTCATTCAGCGCGGCGAGTCGATGATGGGGCTGTTCTACCTGCTGACCTTGTACTGTACCGCGCGCGGCGTCGGATCCCCCCACCGGCGCTGGTGGTACGCCGCGGCCATCGTCGCCTGTGCGCTGGGTATGGGCAGCAAGGCAGTCATGGTCACGGCCCCCTTGATCGCGCTGCTCTACGACCGGATCTTCATCGCGCCGTCGGTGGTCCAGGCGCTGAGGCAGCGTTGGCCACTCTATGCCGGTCTGTCCGCAACCTGGGTAGTATTGTTGTTCACCGGCGTAGCCCGCGGCGTGCTCAGTCCGCCGGCCGGCGTGGCTGCCGGAGTGGGCCTGGGCGTTCAGGATTCGTCGCCCTGGACCTACGCCCTGACTCAGCCGGGCGTCATCCTTAACTACCTGCGGCTGGCAGTAGTACCCCACGCGCTCTGTCTGGACTATGACTGGCCACTGGCCGAGACGGCAGGTGCCATCGTGTGGCCGGCCGTAGCCATCACTGCTTTGCTGTTCGCCACGCTGTGGTCGCTGCGTCGCCGGCCGCGCGCCGGTTTCCTGGGCGCGTGCTTCTTCGTGATTCTGGCCCCGACTTCCAGCGTCATCCCCATCATGGATCGGGCCTTCGAACACCGCATGTACCTGCCACTGGTGGCGGTGATCGCCCTTCTGGTGCTCGGCGTGCGGGCCGCGCTGCTGCGCTTGGGCGAGCTGTCTCCCGCCATCAAGCGGCTGCGCGTCCCGGCAGCCACCGGCCTGCTGCTGGCGGCTGTCACCATCTCCGGCCTGCTGACCGTGCGGCGGAACGCGGATTACCACAGCGAAGAAACCATGTGGGGCGACGTGGTCGCCAAGCGGCCCGACAACCCGCGCGCCCACACCAACCTTGGCAAGGCCCTGGGCGACGCGGGCCGGCACGAGGAGGCCCGCCTGTCCTACCTGGCGGCCTTGCGCATCCACCCCGACCGACTGGCCGCTCAGTCCGGCCTGGCAGTCGTCCTGAAGCGCCAGCGGCGTTACGAAGAGGCGGTTGCCGAGTTCCGCAAGGCACTCGAGATCGAGCCCCACCATGTGCCAAGCCACCACGCCCTGGCCGGCTCGTTAGTGCAGTTGAGACGCCTGGACGAGGCCCTGCACCATTACGCCGAGACGGTGCGGCTCCGACCCGATTACGCTGAAGCCCACGTAAACTACGGCATCGCCCTGCGTCGCTCGGGACGCCTGGACGAGGCGGCCGAGCACTATTCCCTAGCCCTGCAGCTCAAACCCGCCTTGATCAACGCCCACCACAATCTCGGCGTGATCCAGATGCAGCAGAACAAGCTCGCGGACGCCCTGGCCAGTTTCCGCGCCGTCATCGGAGCCGACCGCAAGCGGGTCAATCGATCGATGCTGGCCTCCGCCCACTTTCACGCGGGTCGGATTCTGGAACAGCAGCAGCAGCTCGACCAGGCGATCGCGGAATACGAATCCGCCGTGAGGATAGACCCCAATCGGAGCGACGCCCGCCAAAGACTGGACGCTGCCCGCTCCCGTCGCGCACAATCAGGAGAACGCTAGCCGGCCATCGAATCAACTGTATCACCGGCGCGCTGCCAGTGAGACCGTGGCACCGGCATCCTGCCGGTGAGAATGTGGCACCGGCATCTTGCCGGTGAGAATGTGGCACCCGCATCCTGCCG
>JANQGB010000573.1 GCA_028277545.1 Phycisphaerae bacterium
AGGTTTCCGAGTCCTGCAAGCCGCCGCCACCGCCACCGCCGCCACCCCCGCTGGCGCAACCACCGAGCAGCCCGCAGGCCAGGCCCAGCCCGACAACGGTCTTGACATAACTACCAATAGACATGTGCGCTACTCTCCTTTCGAATTGAGTACAACGTGTTCCCCACTCTGTCCGGACCTGACTTGTTGATGGCCCGAGGGCGCGTAGCGGCCAGATCGACTTGCCTCATTCCTGTGCTGTCTTGACGAGGGGGGATTCCCCCGATCGGCCGCGCCGCGCGGCAGTATACCCAGCGCGCTTATCTCGGTCGAGACGAAATTCGCTGGTCTGTTCGTATTCGGGCGCTACGGCCGGGCGTGGCGGGTCAGGCTCGCTCGCTGCGGAGTCGGTCTATCAGTTCCCGTCCGTCCTGGGTCTCGGGGGCGACTTCGCAGAGTGCTTGCCAGGCGGCGGCCGCCCGGTCAATCAGGCCCATGTTCTGCAGGGCCAGGGCAAGATTGGCCCGGAAGTCGATGTTGCGGGATTCGTGTGCGGTGGCTTTCTCAAACTCCTCGACCGCCAGTCCGAACTGATGACGGTCCGCGAAGATCAGTCCCAGTTCGTAGTGCAGGTCAATGGCTTCCGGATCGACGCGCAGCGCGGCGCGCAGCAGCTCGACGGCCTCTGAGGATTGGCCCGATTCGTGCAGCGACAGGCCCAACTGAATGAGCGCCTTGCTATAGGAGGGGTTTATTCTCGTGGCCACGCGAAAACACTGGATGGCTTCCTGCAGGTCGCCGCGATGTTTGAGCAGCAAGCCCAGCCGATAGTGCAGGTCGGCGTAGTTCGGCCGTTCAGCGACGGCCGTGCGGTGACGCTCGATCTGCCGGTCAATCAGGTCGGCCACGGGTGGTGCCACCGTATTGGCCTCACCGTCGGCCACCTGGGTGGGGGCCAGGTAGCGGTCCACCTGTTGGTTGACGGCCATGCTCAACTGCAGTCGCGCCGTTTCGCTGAACAGTAACGTGCTGTTGGGCTCGACGCTGGCAGCCATCTCGAAGCTGGCCAGGCCTTCCTCCGTCTCGCCGGTCTCGTACTGGGCGATGCCCAGACCGACGTAGGCGGTCAGCAGGCGGTCGTTGATCTCCACAGCCTTGGCGAACCACCGGGCTGCTTCAAGGTAGGTTCCATCCCGAAGGTGGAACACGCCAACCTTGATGGTGGCTTCGAGATAGTCAGGGTTGGCCTTCAGGGCAGCCTGGTAGTTCTCCAGTGCGGCGCGCTCGTCTCCCATCTTGGCGTAGAGATCACCCAGGCGCAGATAATGGTCCGGGAACTCCGGCTGCGTCTTGATCATCTCGGAGAGTTGTTCGATGGCCTCGTTGTACAGCCCCGCGTGCTCGTAGGCCGACACCAGATCGTCGCGCAACTCCCAGTTGTCGGGTTCGATGGTCAGGGCGAACTGATAGCGCTGGATAGCGTCTCCGGTTCTTCCGGCCTGCAGGTACAGGTTGGCCAGTGTCAGCGCCGAGACCACTTCGCCAGGCTCGTACCAGCACACCTGCTCGTAGTGTTCTATGGCCCTTTCGGTCTCGTCGTGCTTCAGGTAGATGGCGGCCAGCCGTTCGTGGGCGTTGCGCAGCGTAGGGGCGATCTCCAGACAGGCCACGTAGTTTCGGATGGCCTGGTCCGTCTTGCCCCACTTCTCGTAGCAGAAACCCAGCGCGAACAGCACGGTAGCATCGTCCGGGTGATCGTGGCGCGCCAGGTCGAGGTGGCGAATGGCCAGCTCTGCACGGCCCAGCTCGTCAAAGGCGCAGGCCAAGCCCACGCGAGCGGGCAGGCTGGCCGGCTCTATCTCCACCGCCGACTCGAAGACCGAACGTGCTGCCGCATAGTCCCGCGTGCCCAGCAGCCGTGAACCCAGGGCGACGGCGTCATCGACGGAGTCCGGGTGCTCTTCGAGCGTGGATCGGAGTTCCTCGGTCGAGTAGTGTCCGTCGTCCGCGAGCAGGTTGCGAAAGGCCGCCGATAGTTCGGCCAGCAGCCCTCGCCCCAGTATTTCCAACAGGTATGACATCGCAACCCCGCGCCGCAGCCCCTAGGCTGCCAGCGAATCCAGTGCCGTACGTGCGGCCTCGTAATGGTCGTTGATCCGCAGAGCCTGGCCGTACGCCCAGCGGGCTCGTTCGATCTGGCCGCCGTGGCGGTAGAGGTTGCCCAGAAGGTAGTAGACGTCCGCGAACTCGGCACCGAGGGCCAAGGCCCGTTCAAGACGATCCCGGGCGTCGTCGTGCCGGTTGGTTTGCTGGTACAGTTCGGCCAGTTGAACCAACGCCTGCACCGACCGCGGGTCAAGATCCAAGGCCCGCTCCGTCGCCAGTATGGCTTCGTCCGCCCTGCCCAGCCGCACCAGCACCCGGCCGCGGGCGCTGTGCAGAGCGGCGTCTTGCGGGCAGAAATCGAGGGCCCGGTTGAGCGTCTCTGCCAGCATGGCGTAGGTATCGGCGTCGACGTCTGCGCTGGGCAGCGTCAGGAAAGCGTCAATGAAGTCCGGTTCTGCCGCCACGATCCGGCTGAGGTGCTCGATTGCCTCGCCGTACCCGTTCGAGGGGGCAGTCGGTATCTCGGCGTGCAGGCTGACCGGTGTTCCCTGATCTGCCAGGCTTCGGGCAGCCTGCGTGAGCAACAGCCCGATCCGGGCGTCATGCGGGCGTCGCCTTTGGGCCCGCTCGAGGTAGCGCTGTGCCTCGCCAACACGCCTGTCCACCGCGCAACACAGCGCCAGGGACACCAGTGCGTCGCTATGGTTCTTGTCAATGGCTATCGCCTGGGTGAAGCGCATCTCGGCCTCAGCCAGTTCGTCGAGGGCTGCCAGCAGTGTGCCCAGTTGGAAGTGCAACTCAGCGGATTCAGGGTGCTCCGCAATGGCGGCGCGGAGGTGGTTGATGGCTTCGCTGCCGCGGTGGTCTTTCCATAGTGTGAGGGCGTGCCGGACTCGCGCCGTCACATCTTTCGGCTCGACGCTGATCGCCTCCTGCATGTTTGCGGCTGCCAGATCGAACCGGCCGCCACCGATGTGGCACGCGGCAAGAAGACGCGGCAGCGACCTGCTGTGGGGGTTGGCCCGGCTGGCCGCGGTGAACTCCTCCGCAGCCTGGGCGTATTCCCCGGCGTTCAGCAGGCATATCCCCCGTCGGAGGTGCTGTTGTCCGTCGTAGTAGCGCTTCAACAACCCCTGAACTTCCAGCCGGGGTTCCGGCGGCGCCAGCGTGGCTGTCGAAGCCGTCTCCTGCAACCCGTCGTCGATGCTGTTCGGGTGCATAACACCTCCTTGGTCAGCGGTGGGACACAAGGTCCTTGCAGTTGTTGTATCGGTTGGCCTTGCCGGAGGGGTTACCTAACTCGTGAGGATCGGCCTGCGCGCAGCGGTATGACCGCGAAGCCGGCTTCCTCACCTGTTGGCAAGGCGACGTAAGAGCAATCTATTAGGACGCAACGAGTTAGGGATGGCTGCCTTCGGGCCGCCCCGCAGGTGTTCTCAACGATCGCGCCACGCCGGCGCGCATCCTGACGGTGGCCAGGCCGCAGGGTCAGCTCGAGGCCGCCCTTCGAACCAGGTTGCGAACCGTCCTGCGGTTATCGGTCAGGAAGGTAAGCATGGCTGACTCCTGCAGGGCCTGCTTGAGCGGGCGTTGTGGCGTGCCAAAGGTAATGCTGCCGGCTGGCACGTTCCCGATCACCCCCGATTGGGCGCCAAGCTGGGCTCCGGCGCCAATGGTGTTGTGGTCCGCGATCCCGACCTGCCCGCCGCAGGCCACGCCCGCTTCGAGCACGACACTGCCGGACAGACCCGTCTGTGCAGCAATCAGTGAGGCCGGACCGACTCGGCAATTGTGCGCTACTTGCACGAGGTTATCGATCTTGGCCCCGCGCTCGATCAGCGTCGTGCCGAACTTCGCCCGGTCTATGCAACTGTTGGCCCCTACCTCGACATCGTCCTCTATCACCACGTTGCCGACGTGTGGCCATTTGCGCGGCAGGCCGCCTTCGGGGAAGTAACCGAACCCGTCCGCCCCGAGCACGGCGCCCGCATGTATCGTGACCCGGCTGCCGACTCGGGTCTCGGCGTATATGACGACACTGGGATACACGAAGGTATCATCGCCGATCTCGCAGCGGTCGCCGACACAGACGGATGACATCAGGCATGCCCGGCGGCCTATACGGCAGTCGCGGCCCACGACGGCGTGCGAGCCGATCGACGCGGTCTCGTGGATCTTCGCGGTTGGATCCACGACGGCGGTGGGGTGGATGCCCGGAGGGTTCGGCGGCGCCGGGTAAAAGAACTCGAGCAGATCGGCCGCGTAGCTGTTCGGCGACTCGCACCGAATCAGCGGCTTCGAGGACGGCCGGGCGTCTCGCGGCGCGATGATGCAGCAGGCCGGTGATTCTTCCGCCTTCTTAAGCAGAGCTTCGTCGGACGCAAAGGTCGCGTCCCCGTCGCGGGCGAACTCGACGCCGGTTACTCCGCATACCTCCGCGGACCCCTCACCCTCCAACTCACCCCCGAATCGCTTGACCAGCTCGGTGATCGTCATGGCTATGCTCCCGCCGCAATCAGGGCCGACCCATTCGCCCCCGTACAGGGCCGATATGCTACCAGACCGCAAGCCAGTTGTGGCCCCCGGCGTCGACCTGGGCGCTGGCTGGGCCGGCAGCAAATCTCCGCTATGGGGCCCGGCGTCCAACGTTGCCCGATAACAACCCGTGCGGCAGGGCTCTGCCAGTATAGGCCTTCAGGTTGCGTGGGCCGGTACGCGCGCGGCGGGTTCCAGTCCGGTTGCGGCAGCTTCGTAGTGGAGAGCGTGCCGGGGGAGGTCGAAATGGATAGTGGAGCAGTACGTCCGGCTGGCGCCGGGACTGGATGCAGACGATGGCTTCGTTTCCGACAACCTACGCAGTTGCTCGCAAGGGCGAGACACTCGAGGTGACCGTACACGACAGCGAGGATTGGATTCGCTTGCGAACCGAACTGGCGCTGGTCGCTCGAGCCGGGGGAGACAGCAACCCCGACAACGCGTCCCTGCTTGCCGAGCAGGCCACGAAGCTCAATCGCAGCGAGATTCGCGAGCTCCAGCAGATTCTCGACGACGCCCACAACCCTACGAACGCGGCCGCTATCCAGCGGATGGACGCGGACTTCCCCTCCCTCTACCAGGAACTTCCCATGGACATCATCGAAGACGAAGGCGGGCAGATCAGCGCGGACATCGATCGTACAGTTGCCGAGGCGCAGCTAGACGATGCCGCGCCTGCCGAAGACCAGGACGCCCAACCGGAAGCGGACGACGGGCCGGCACCGACCTCTGATGCAAGCGGCGACCAGGACATTGACGCCGACCTGGTTGATCTCGGCGACATGCTGTCTGCCGTTGACACTGCCGAGCAGGTGGAATCCGCACTGGAAGATGTGGACGCCGCGCTGGGCGAGTTGGCGACGGATGTTGATGCTGCGCAGGACCAGGCGGACGATCAGTCCGGCTCACCTGACGACCAACAGCCGGAGGTGGACGACGCTCAGTCCGAACAGACGGATGCCGCTGTCGACCCGGCGTCTGATGTAGAGGTCGAGATTGGCGAAGCCGTCGACCCCGACTCGTTCGACGTCGACGCACTCGTGGCCGACCAGGAGGAGCCGATTGGGCAAGAAGTGGATGCCTTGGCCCAGGCAAGCGACGAGAACCTCGAGGGCGAGGCAGCCGAGGTGATAGCTGACGGCGCCGAGCCTGACCTGCCAGAGGGTGAGTCGGAGCCGGCCAACGGTCCGCAATCGGTACCTTCGCTAGAGGACGCAGAGCCAATCGCGGAGGATGCCGAGGACGTGCAGACCAACGTCGAGGTGGGGGTGACCGAGGTACCCTGCGAAGAGCCGGCAGCGGCAGTCGATACACTCGATGCGGAGGCGTTCGCAACCGCCCCCGCCGATATTGACGACTCGGAGGCGGCGGGCGCTTCTTCAGCGGATGATCCCTTTGACGAGAGCCCGGCCAGCGAGCCTGAGTCTCCCTCGGACGTCGCGGCCGACTCATGCGCGCCGGACTCGACGTTGGCTGAGGCCGTGTCACCGGACGCGCATCTGCCCGAAGTGCCGGTCTGTATGGCTGGCGCGACCGCCGCACCCGATCCCCCGGCCCCGCTGCCCGCTGCTCCTCCCGAGGTGTCTGCACCATCCATCGCGTCGAATGTTGATGAGCCGATGGACGGTGTTGAAGCGGAGTTCAATCGGCTGGGACGGTTCTTCTGCGACCAGGCCGCCACCGCCTGGCGCCGAGCCAGGCAGACGCTGGAAGAGGCCCAGCAGTTTGCCGAGCAGACCCGCGCCGCGCACCAGCAGGCCCAGGCCATGCTGGCCGAGATTCGGGCGTGGCACGCCGAGGCGTGCGACTCCGCCGAGACGTCCCATCGCCACGGTCGCGAGGCGCTGGGTTTCCGGGACGAAATCCAGCAGGCCCTTGAGCGGGCCAACTCCAAGGCGAACGAAGCGGCCAACGCCGCGGATCGAGCTCGTAGCGAAGCGCAGCAGGCCGGCCAATTCGCCGACAAGGCCCGGCGGCCTACGCCATGACCTGGGGAGAACTGGTCCCCGGCTTGAAGTACCACTACACAGCCGGACGGTCGGTTGACCGTCAGGTTAAGCCTCTCTACGGTATGATGCGGGCGTAATATAACGCCGGCAACCAGTGAGGGCTACAAGATGGGCGAACCGGACAAGAGCCTGGCCAAACAAGCCAAGAAGGAGGCCAAGCAGCGGGCCAAGATGGCCAAGAAGGAAGCGGAGGTGCCCGTCCTCCAACCGGCCCCGTCGTCACCCGACGGTGTCGAGGCCGCCGCGGTCACGCCTCCCGCACACTCGGCCGATTGTCCGACGCCCGCAGAGCGCTCCGCCGTGGCAGCCGAACGGGCCGTTGCGATAAACCGGAAGCGCCTCATTGTCCAGGTGATCGCCGCTATCCTGGCGCTGGCCACCGTGCTCATCGCCTGGTTGACGCGCTCCTCCTCTCCGTCGCCTGCGCAGGAGGAGAACACCACTGTCCCCACGCAGCCTGCGGCCGAGACCCCCGATCCCGCCTGATCCCTGCACAGTGCGAACGCGCGTGCTGTACCCGGTAACTCTCTTATCACTGGAATGCCATCGGCCGGGCAGGTCAGGCGTGGTCGCCAGCGCACACGACGCGCTGCACGGCACGGGCCGGTCGCGCGTCAACGCGCGGTGAGATGCTGAAAACTCCGCACTTGTCTCTCTGAAAATCGAGAAATAGGTGTCTCGCAGGTGAGACGGTATCAGCATGCCCCGTGGCGCGGCTGGGAAACGACGTTCGCCGCCTGCGCGGGTAGAGCGACTGTGCTGGCACATGGTGTGCTGGCAGAATTCCCGACGGTGGCACTGCGCTCGGGCGCGGGCGTCCCTGCATGCGGAGCTGACTCCGCGAAGCTGATCGACCGGGTGCCGAGCGCGGTTCTTCCGACAAGTTGGGGTGCTTACTCGACGGCGGGCGGGTGGGCATCAGTGGCCGGGTACAGCAGTGCCCATTTCGGGTAGTCTTGGCTAAGCAGGAGGAAGAACTGTGCGAAGATCAAGTGCGTTATTAGTCGCTTGGGCTCTGTTCGCAATCATCTTGTGGAGCGGAGGTTGCAACGCCGGTGGCGGCGGCGGTGGTGGAGGAGACGACGCCGATCTCTGTGCGGACGTAACCTGCCCCGACGGCGAACAGTGCAACGAGCAGACCGGAGAGTGCGAGCCTGTCGACGACGGGGCTGAAGGTGAAGGCGAAGGAGAGGGTGAAGGCGAAGGCGAGGGTGAAGGCGAAG
>JANQGB010000603.1 GCA_028277545.1 Phycisphaerae bacterium
TTCCGGCAGGTCGCGCAAGGCCAGCACGATCTTGTCCTTGACGTCCAGCATGGCGTAGGAGTCATACCCCTCGCCGGACGATCCGGGCGCCACCAGTCCGTATCCCGCGAACACAAGCTGGCCTTCAGCCTGGCCGTTGCCCGAGAAGGTCCGTGGGCAGAAGTCTTCGATCAGCTTGCAGGGCGGCTTCGCGGTGTCGCCCTCGGGCGTGAGAATGGCCATGCGGTTCTTGTCAGGCACCAGCTCCACGCCCGCGTTGAACGAGAAGGGTTGATAGTAGCCGTGCGACTCGTCCGCCGGTTTCAGCCCGGCCTGGCGAAAGGCGGCGGCGATGTACTGGGCGGCGCGCAGGGCGCCGGGCGATCCGGTTAGCCGCCCACCACACTCGTCTGAGGCCAGGAAGCCGACGTCGCTCCGCAGGTCGTCGGCCACGATGGACGGTGACAGCGCGCCGACCGCTGCCAGCGTGTCGGCCGGAACGTCTTCGATCGTGGTCTGGGCGTATCCAGTCGCCGCGACGGCGAACAGCAGACCAAGGCAGGAAGCGCATCGCATGGGTATTCCTTTCAGTGTTATGCATTGTGCAGAGGTAGGGTCCGCTGTGCGGACCGTTTTGAACGTGGATGTTCTCACGGCGATCTTTCGGTGTTATGCCTTGTTCAGAGGGTCCGCAATGCGGACCGTTCTAAGCGTGAGGGTCTTCAAAGCGAACTGGCCCGCCAAGCGGACCCTACATCAACTGCTGCATCGATTCACTCCGCCGGGTCAGTCGTGTCTCGGCGCTAGGCCCGGCATTCACGCCGGGTTTAGCAGGACAAGCGTGATAGTCGTGCCCGGTTCCAGAAGGTTCCGCTGTGCGGACCTTCTTGAACGTGAGCGTTCTGATAGCGATCTGGTCCGCCAAGCGAACCCTACATCAACTGCTGCATCGATTCACTCCGCCGGGTCAGTCGTGTCTAGGCGCTAGGCCCGGCATTCACGCCGGGTTTAGCAGGCCGATACTGATTACTTTAGCCCGGTTTCAGCAAGTGAGTCGTGTCTAGGCGCTAGGCCCGGCATTTATGCCGGGTTTAGCAGGCTGATACTGATTACTCTAGCCCGGTTCCAGCGGGCTTCTCGTGGCTCGGGTTTACCCATCGGCCATCTCGGTTCGTTCCAACTTTGAATGTGAGCGTCTTCATCGCGATCCGATCCGCACAGCGGACCCTACACCTACTGACCCGCCTCCAGCGCGTTGTTCGCGGCTAGGCGCTAGGCCCGGCATTCATGCCGGGTTTAGCAGGCCGATACTGATTACTCTAGCCCGGTTCCAGCGGGCTTCTCGTGGTCTGGGTTTACCCATCAGCCATCTCGGTCCGCTCCAGACGATCGATCACATCTCCCTTTGCGTGATGATCGCGCTGCCTGCGTATGTATTCCACCACGAAATCCAGGTTCCTCTTGCCGAACGAGACAACGCCGTACCCATTCTGCCAATACAGCAGCTTCTGGCCAACCGCCTGGTTCACGTGATGCGAGCAGGCTCCCTTGAGGTCACCGATCCACTTGGCGATTTCCACCGTAGGCGCGATGTGAACCGCCAGGTGCACATGATCGTCGGTGCCGCCGATCGCGTGAATGTAGACCCCTTCGGTCTCGCGGATTCTGCGGCCGATGAACTCATGCACCTCCCTTTCAATGTTGCCCCGCAAAACAGCGGCGCTGCCCTTTGTTCGCCAGGTCACGTGAAGGTAGACCTCGTAGTAGGCGTTGTGGCTCACGCGTCACTGCCTGTCACGTCTGAAGACCTCCATCGAGAACCCCGGTGAACCGGGGTCACCGAAGCTGTGCGCGCCACCCTTAACCCGGCATAAATGCCGGGCCTAGCGCACGCCTGCCAGCCCTGCCGCGTGATCGTGGAGTCCCCCGGCTGGTTTGCCTGCGCTCCCTGCCAGCCTCGCACCGCCAAGACCGATTCTGGACCCTAGCGTCAAGCGGCGCGGCGAGGGTTGCTGCGACGCCAGGCGACATTGCACCTGCGAGAAGGAGAACGCTGACCAGTTTGAACGTGAACGTCCTCATAGCATTCTCCCACTCAACTGCCGGCTACTTGCCGCCCCCGGTCGACTCCCGGAACGGGGCCGCATTGAGCGCCGCCATGGCGGCGGCGTGATCCCAGTTGGCCATGAAGATCTGGCTCTTGCCGGTGTCGGTGTGGTTCGACGTCCAGCAGATGCGCTGGCCGTCGGGTGAGAAGGTCGGCAGCCCGTCGAAGCCGTCGGTATGGGTCACTCGCACCGGTTGTTTGCGGCCCATGGCGTCCACGATAAACAGCTCGAAGTTGTGGAAGCCCAGCTTGTTGCTGACGAAGATGCAGTATTCGCCGGAGGGGTGGAAGTACGGGGCCCAGGACATGGCCTTGAAGTCGGTCAGCCGCCTGCGGTCCAGGCCGTCCAGGGTCATGG
>JANQGB010000759.1 GCA_028277545.1 Phycisphaerae bacterium
TAGCGCGACGCGCCGGCCGGTCGCGGTCTGGATGGCTTCGTATACCGTCCCCTGGCCCCCGCGGCCGAGTACGCGGGCGATCTCATAGCCCGGGATGCTGGCTACAACGAGGTCGTCATCCGGGGGGTCGCTTGGCAGAGCCGCAGCCTCCTGATAAGCGGCCGAAACCAAGTCATCGTTTCCGGTGCGCGTGGTCACGCGAAGCTTCCGTAGCATGATTGAGTCGTCCTCGTTTGGGCCGGGGACGGCACCGTTGATGGCTTCACGTCGAATCCTCGGCTGCCGCCTGCTCTATGGTTCCAGGCGAAAACGCCGTGTGGGATTCACGCCGATGAGGAGAAAAATCCCGCGGAAGCACCCAGTTGCTTGCGAAGCAGCCGGTGAGCCCGGGCCCGAAGCATGTACGCGGCTCCCCGAGTGCGCCCGATCTCGGCAGCAATGTCGGCCATGTCGCGGCCGGCCAGGTCGTAGCCCTCGACCACCTTACGGTAGGGACCTGGCAAGGCCGCGACGGCGGACTGAACCGTCGCGGCGGCCTCAGCGCGGATCGCCGCGCGGCTGGGCCGCGTTCCGCCGGCGATCAGCGCCTGGAGCAGGTCCACGCTCGAGTCGTGCGGATTCGCGGTGACGGCCCGGCGGGCGCCGCCACGCTTCTCCGTCTCGAGCAGGCGGAGCGCGTCGAGCAGGTTGCGCTTGGCGATGCGGATCAGCCAGCGCTGGAATGCCGCGGGCGAATCACCGGCGAAACGGGCGAAGTCGTGGAACGCGTCGACGAACGCGTCTTGGAGGACGTCTTCCGGCGTAAGCAGGTGGCGCCACCGGCGCGGCAGGTCGGCACAGATCGCGCGCCGCACAGCGGGCGCCGCCCGCTCAAGCAGATCCCCGAGCGCCGTAGAATCGCCCCGAGCCGCGTGTAACTGGTCGGCAAAGCTCATGAGGAGATTCTATGGGTGGCAAAGACGGAATACGACCATTGAAGCACAGCAGGGCGCGTGCGAATAAGCCGCCCCCGTGTCTCATCTACCCGTGTCTATACACTATTCACTACGGAGAATGCTCAGCCAGTCGGGCCGAATGGGGCGGTGGTAATGTAATCCCAAGACCGTACACATCTGCCAAGCACGGACTACCTGTCAGCACGCTCCTCAAACACTGCTGCGTATCGCCGCACGGCGTCCAGCGCGACTCTCGCCACGATTTCCACGAACTCGTCCTTCTCCTCCGCTGTCGGCAACACGGTCGGCGCGATGACCTTCATAATCTGGCGGTAGTTCATCATGGCCTCGGCCAGCGCGTGGAGCGCAACTACGCCGAATCCGACTGCGTCGGCGTCTGACGGTCGTTTGGTGGCCCGACCGACAATTTCGCACATCCACGAGTACTCGGGCGCGAACTTACACTTTACGATTTCAAGGAACTCCGGCGTCGGATCCAGAATCTCGCGACCGACCAACTGAACAGGCCAAGGTATCGCTTCAGAAGCGTAGTACTCCAGCGCGAATCGCACGGCCAGACGCAGCCCCTCCGACGGCTTGGCTGAGCGGGCGCGCTCGGCGATTGCCCTCGCTTCCTCTGACGTCTCGCAGGCTAGCATGAGCACTTCCTTGTAGAGCGTCTCCATGGTCCCGAAGTGATACGGGATCGTACTCAGCGAGACGCCGGCCTGGCTGGCGATCCGGCGGGCCGTCACGCCGTGGAATCTCGAGGTGGCAAACAGCTCTCCGGCGGCCTGCATAATGGCTGTTTTCGTTGAGGTCGCCCGTTCTTGTTCGCTCATGTGAATACTCCGACTTGACGCCGGTACAAGTGTACGGTACATTTGTACTGATATCAAGCCCGTTTTCGCCCTACGGACCAGTCGGGGATGGTGGGCCTGGGAAGCGAGGTGGATCGTGACTGATAGCGCAGGAGATCTTCGAGATCTTCGAGAGCTCCGACGTGTGACCGAATTCGCAGGCTGGTTCGGCGGGTCAGTTCATCACGGCCGCTGTTCCATGTATCGATCTGGAGACACTTGCATGCCGGTTTGCTCTCGCCGGACACCCTCACCCGGTGCTGCTACGTGACGGACGCGCCGGCGTCATCCCCTGTGAAGGCGGCCTGCCGCCCGGGATCAAGGCCGACATCGGCGCGACCGATTGCAGCGTGCACTTGCGACCCGGGGACACGTGCATCCTCTGCACCGACGGCATTTCTCAAGCGCGACTGCCCGGGGGCGGATTGGTTGAAGGGCCGCGGGCTATCCGTATGCTTGCCAGCGCAGCGAATGAGTCGGAGCCGGCCTCCGCTAGGTGCCAACGTCTTGATGAGCTCAATCCCGGCAACTGGCAAGCTGACGACACAACGACAATCTTTCAGTGGCTCGACGACACAACGCACTGAACGAGGATCAGGACCATGTCACACATGATGAGCGTTATCGTGGCCTTCGCAACGTGTGTCGCAGCGGCGCTGCTGTCCGGCTGCAGGCCGGAGAGCGAGCACGCCGCTCCACCACCCCCCATGGTAACAGTCAGCCGGCCTGTGCAGCAGACCGTGACGGACTACGCCGAGTTCACGGGAACCACCGAGGCGGTGGAGTCGGTGGAGATTCGGGCGCGGGTCGAGGGTTTCTTGGAGGCCGTGCATTTCCAGGCCGGCGCAATCGTCGAGCAGGGAGATTTGCTGTTCACCATCGATCCCCAACCGTTGCGGGCCGTGCTGGATCGGACCGAGGCGCAGTTGGAACATCGACAGGCTGAACTGAGGCTGTCTGAGCACGATTACCATCGGATCAAGGGCATCTACGAGAGCCAGGCCGCGTCGGAGTTCGAATGGGTCAAGGCGCAGTCCGATTTCGAGTCGGCCCAGGCCGCAGTTCGCGAGGCTCAAGCTGCTGTCGATGAAGCTGCGCTGAATCTGGGTTACACACAGATCCACGCCCCGATCAGCGGCCAGATCAGCCGTACGCTCGTCGACCCTGGCAACCTGGTGGGCGCCGGGGAATACACGCTGTTAACCACGATTGTCAGCACCGATCCGGTCTACGCATACTTCAACGCCAGTGAACGCGACTTGCTTGAGTATCTGGAGACACACCCGGAGAAACGCCGGCAAACAGATATGCAGGAGCCTGAGCCTCTCTACCTGGGATTGGCCAACGAGCAGGGATATGCACACGAGGGCCGCATCGACTGGGGAGATAATCGTGTCGACCCGGATACTGGCACGATACAAATCCGCGGCGTCTTCCCGAATCCTGACGACATGTTGCTCCCCGGCCTGTTTGTTCGGCTTCGTGCGCCTATTGACACGCGCGAGAACGCCCTGTTGACACCGAACCGCGCATTGGGCGCCGATCAGGGTGGGCGCTACCTGCTCATCGTGAACGCTGAAAATGTCGTCGAGAAGCGCTACGTCCAGATCGGGGCGCTCGTGGACGTGATGCGCGTCATCGAGCAAGGCCTCGCCGCGGACGACAGCGTGATTGTCAGGGGCGTGCAGCGCGCCCGGGAGGGAATGACGGTCAGCCCGATACCGGAAGGCGAGCCGGCGCCGACGGAACCGGGGATTCAGTCAGCATCGCCCGAAGCAGAGTCTTCCGAGTAAGCGAGTACGCTCATGTTCAGCCGCTTCTTCATTGATCGCCCCGTATTCGCCGCCGTCATCGCGATCGTGATCGTGATCGCTGGTGGGGTAGCGGTGTTTTCGCTGCCCATTACTCAGTATCCCGAGATCGCGCCTCCCACGGTGCAGGTGACGGCCAACTATCCCGGCGCTGACGCGCGAGTCGTGGCGGAAACAGTCGCGCAACTGATCGAGGAGCAGGTCAACGGCGTGGAGGATATGCTCTACATGTCCAGCACCTGCTCGAATAATGGCTCGTATACGCTGACGGTAACGTTCGCCGTCGGAACCGACTTGGATATGGCGGCGGTGCTCGTGCAGAACCGCGTGGCCGTTGCCGAGCCGATGCTGCCTGAAGAGGTCCGGCGCCTGGGCGTCACGACAAC
>JANQGB010000761.1 GCA_028277545.1 Phycisphaerae bacterium
TCCTTCGCCGTCGGACCGGTCAAGCCCGTGCTCGGCGTGGGCGGGCTGATCTCGCGTGCGAACTCCGCAAACGGCTTGATCGACGATGTCCGGCTGTACCAGGAGGCCGTCTGCACCGAGCCGTTGGTGCGAACGGGCACCGGGCGCCCGGATACCAACCCCTGGCGCATGCTCGACGGGAGCACGAGCGATCGCAGCACCTGGAATGGGCAAGGCACGCCGAACTTCGTCGAGATCCAGCTGCCGAAGCCAATCGATCTGGCCCGCGTGGTCGTCCACCCGGGCAACCGCCTCTGCACGCCCAACCCAAGCACCGAGTGCTCCCCGAAAGCCTTCATCGTCCAAGGCTGGATCGAGCCCGGAGCGAAGCGTCGGAAAGGACTGGGGGGCTTCCTCGGCAAGCTGTTCGGAGGAACAGGCGGGAAGACCGGCTGGCGGGATCTATCCGACGTCATTGATGTCCCGCGCCACGATGGATCACCGGACAAGTTCTCCGTGGTTGCGGAGTTCGCACCGTGCGAAGTCCGCAGATTCAGGATCCACATCCTCAGCACCCATGACAGCGGCAAACGTCTGAGCAGCCCGACGGTTCCCATCGTGCCGCCGGAAGAGCGCTCGATCACCATCCGGGAGCTGCAGTGGCAGTCTGCACAGGAAGTGGCCGCCGCCCGGGCCGAACTCGCGGAAGCGCGCGCCAGAGTGACCGCCGGCATCGCTGCCTGGGAGAAGCGGTTCGCCACCGCCTCCGACCCCATCGGGTGCGCCGTCCGCCATTTCTACGGCGACGGCCTCGCCGCGGTCAAGCAGGATCTCCAACGCCTGGGAGACCATGACGAGGAAGGCCTGCGCAACGTGCTCGAACGCTGGGATCGCACCCAGCGCTGGCTCGCCCCATGGCAAACGTGCCGCCCCCTTCAGGGCTCTCCGAAACCGGAGGCAGCCATGCCTCCGGCCACACCGTCAACCGCCGCACAGCCCCAATGTGGGAGGAGGCATCCCTGCCTCCGGCTGCCCGAGAAGGAAGGGAAGACGAAAGACGGAGAAGGAGCCAAGTCCTACATCTGCGAACTCCGCACATCGGTGAACGCGGGGGACACGCCGCATGAGTTCTACCCGGCCAAGGTGGCGCTGGATCTGCGAATCGTGGAGAAAGCCCTCGGACAGCATGTGAATCCGTACAGCATCGACGTCGTGGATCTGACCGGCCCATCCCCTACGCCATGCAACAGCCGGTTCGACCGCATTACCCCGACCAAGGGCACGTTGACCTGGACGCTTCGGGATCGCACGCACACGCGGTTCGCCTTCCGATTCCTGACGCCGCCGGACGCACCACCCGAGATGGGCATGTGCACCCTCGGCGACGGCGACCGCTTCTACTTCGACAAGGCCCAGAAGACGCTCCTACCGGGGGACGCGTGGTCCTGCGCCTTCCTCGACTGGGATGGCGACGGCCGCCAAGACGCCATCCTGGGATCGTGGAACGACTTCTGCCATCTCTGGCGCAACGTGGGCACGGCCAAGGAGCCGCTCTTCTCGTCGCGGGAGCATTTCCTGATCGCAGATGAAACAGAAGCGCCTCTCGCCACTCGGCCCGACCATCCGGCCTGCTCGTTCTCCATGGTCATGCCGGTGGACTTCGACGGTGACGGACGCATGGATCTCTTCATGGGGCGCTACTTCGCCAGCACGTACCTCTTCCACCGCAACCTGGGCCC
>JANQGB010000083.1 GCA_028277545.1 Phycisphaerae bacterium
ACATTCCCGCTGAGGCCATGTCGTCAGCTCGTTACCGTTGGAGGCAGCACCTGAAAGGGGTTGAGTCGTTTCAGGATGGCCTGAAGGATTTCGTTGGTCTTCTGAAGCTGAGGGTCGTTGACGTTCTGCACCGCCTGCTTGGCGGTCCGTATGCGACCCACGTAGGTACGCTGCAGGTCGATCTCCATGTACTTGCCGCGTCCGCCGAGCTTCTGGAGTTTCTGGAACTGCCGGTAGATCTTGCCGACTTCCGTGGCCACGTCGCCCGATTCCCCGCCGAGTTTCTCGAGGTCCTCGATGACCTTGGCCACCGCGTCGTCGATCTCATCGAAGGCGTAGTCGATGGCCAGCACGGCGCTGGCGGCGGCCGCGGCACCCGCGGCCAGCGTGGCCAGCCCCAAGCCGCTGAAGGCCTGCAAGGCGGCCGCGGCCTTGGTGAGCGCTCGAATCACGGTGATGACACCCTTGACCGCGGCGATCAGCTTGGGCAGGAAGACGATTGCAGAACCGATGGCCGCGATCCACTTGATTACCTGCTTGATGTGTTGGCGCAAGCCGGCGTCCATGGTCCGGATCCGGATGGCCAGGCCGGTGATGATGTGCCCCGCTCTCTCGAGCATGGGAGCCAGCCGGATGGCCATGGAGTTGGCCAGGCCGCGGAACGAGGCCCGCATGCGACGGAAGGCGCGGGTGAACTTCTCGACGGCGGCGCGGTCCTTCTCGCTGAAGACCAGACCCAGCTTCCGGGCGTCGGTGATGGCGTGCTTGAGGGCGTCACTCCCACCGCGCAACGTGTTGATGAGCGACACGCCCTCGGCGTCGAAGAGTTTGAAGCCCAGCCTGACCCGGTCCGACTGACTGCCGACCTGTTCCATGGCGTCGGCGATGGCGGAGAACTGCTTGTCCGGCGAGAGGCTGGCCAGCGACTTGGCGTTTAGTCCCAGTTCGGCCAGGGCGTTCTTGGCCTCCCCCGTGCCCTGGGCGGCCTCGGCGATTCGCCTGGTCATTCTTTGCAGGCCCATGTCCAGCGTCTGGGTGGAGTTGCCGGTCAGCTCCGCGGCGTGCCGCAGAGCGGTCAACGCTTCGACCGTCAGGCCCAGCTTGTCGGCCGTCTTGGCCGCCGCGTCGATGGAGGCGATGGACTGCTTGGTGAGCACGCTCAACCCGCCGCCGCTGATGGCGGCCAGGGCGCCGCCCAGCTTGAGCACCTTGGAGCTGACCGTCTGCACGCGCCGCGAGAAGCGCTCCACCACGCCCCCGGCGCGCTTCATGCCCCGCCGGAAGTTGGCGGTCCGGGCGTTTACCGATACTGCCAGGGAGGCCACTGTGCTCATGATCGCGCCCGTTTCCGGCGTGTGCCCGCGTTGTGTCGTCTGGCCCAATGATCCAGCAAGGCTGCCATCTCCCGCTCTGACTTGCGTCCCGTGTCCATCTGGCCGATCACGTAATCCTCGAACCGCGGCCTGGCCCCCTTGCCTCCGAAGGCCAGCGAGAACAGGTACGGCATGACCGCGTCCCGCAGGGCGGCCACGTGGTCACCGAAGGGCCGGAGAGCGTAGTAGGCCCGCCACTCCTGGAAGGTCCGCAGCGGCAGGCGAGCCAGCAGTTCGTCCGGGTCGGCCTCGCCCAGTGCCAAAGCCAGGTCAAAGGCGAAGAGCCGGGCCGGACGCTGCCTCAGTTTTTTTCCAGTTCGTCCGCGTCCAGGCCGTTGATCTCCACGGCCGCCTCGGCACAGCGCTTCAAGGGAGCCAGCGGGCCGGCCAGCAGGACCTCGACGTCCGCGGCCTGGAGCGCAGGCTCGCCGTTGCTGTCGCAGACGCAGGCTACGCACAGCCCGGCCAGCTTCTGGCCCAGCGACTTCGCGTCCTTGCCGTTGAGCAGCTTCTCCAGGTCATCGATCCGACTGCCCGGCAAGGCCCGGACATACACGTGGCCCTCGCCCCCCCACTCGGGAGTCGACACCAGGACGACTTTCCGGGAGGCCGCTTTGATCTGGTCCGCCAGGCTCATGTGGTC
>JANQGB010000802.1 GCA_028277545.1 Phycisphaerae bacterium
ACGCCCTGCTAGGTGAATGCTGATACGCAATTACGTCCAACTGGCTCGCCCGCACGACTGGGTCAAGAACCTGGCGGTCTTCGCGGGTCCGGCCTTTGCCCTCCGCCTGTTCGACGCAGTTTCCCTGTGGAAGGCGGGCATCGCCTTTGCGGCGTTCTGCCTGACCTCCAGCGCCATCTACGCGGTTAACGATACCATTGACCGCGAAGCCGATGCCCTCCATCCGACAAAACGTCACCGCCCGATTGCCCGCGGGGCGATTCATCCGGTGACCGCGTTGATCTTCGGGGGGTTGCTGGTGATCAGCGCCGCGCTGCTGTCCAGCGCCCTGTTGCCCCGGGCGGCCACGCTCCTGGTGGTGGTCTACTTCGTGCTGATGCTGGCCTACTCCTTGGCCCTTAAGAACCGAATCATCCTGGACGTTATCATTATCGCCACCGGATTCGTTTTGCGGGCCTGGGCCGGGGCGGCGGCGGTGCAGGTGTTCATCTCGCCCTGGCTGATAATCTGCACCTTCATGATCTGCATGTTCATGGGTTTCGGTAAGCGGCGTTGCGAAGTGGCGGCCTTCGCCGGCACCGGGCAGGCCAGCGAACACCGTGCGACATTGACGCGCTACACGCCGGACCTGCTCAACCACCTGATCAGCGTATCGGCCGGGATCGCCATCATCACCTTCGTGCAGTACACCATGACCGAAACTCCGGAACATCCCACGCCCTTTAACAAGCAGCACCTGCTATACACGCTGCCGCTGGTCGCCTACGGCGTGTTTCGCTATGCTATGTTGACCGAATCGGGCCGCCTGAATGGGCCGACGCAGATTCTGCTGAAGGATCGCCCCTTCCTGGCGACGGTAGTCCTCTGGGGGCTGATTGCCTTGGGGGTGGTTTACGAAGCCAAGCTGAGGTACTGGACGGGGCTGTAGCTGTCCGACATGCCACCTGTCCGCGTGCCGGTGTTGGTCGTTCTGGCAAGTCGCCGGTTGTCGGCAGGAGACGGAGAAAGATGAGTCGTTCCAAGGTAGCCATTCTGCGTACTTCTCCGGCCACGGTGCTGGCCGATTACCATCGGCTGATGAATCTGGCCGGCTATCGCGAAGTGATCGACCCAGCCGCTGACACGGCTCTGAAGATCAACATCTCCTGGCAGCAGTTCTTCCCGGCCTGTTCGTCCACGCCCTGGCAGCTTGACGGCGTTATTCGGGCCATGCTGGCCGACGGATACGACAAGGACCTGATCCACGGCTGTCACAACCGCACCGTGGTGGTCAGTGCCAAGAAGGGCGAGCGGCAGAACAAGCATCTGCCGGTGATCGAGCGGCACGGTTTGCGCAACGTGCATCTCTACGAAAACGAGCCCTGGATCAACATCAATGACGCCATCGGCGAGGTCTCCGACAAGCTGCTGGTGCTCAACGACGTGTACCCCAAGGGATTCTCAATTCCCAAGCGGTTCATCGGTGAGAACATCATCCACCTGCCCACGGTCAAGACGCACATCTTCACCACCACGACCGGGGCCATGAAGAACGCCTTCGGCGGGCTGCTGAACGAGAAGCGCCACTGGACGCATCCGGTGATTCACGAAACGCTCGTCGACCTGCTGATGATTCAGCAGAAGATCCATAAGGGCGTCTTTGCGGTGATGGACGGCACCTTCGCCGGCGACGGGCCGGGTCCGCGGTGCATGATTCCGCACGTCAAGAACGTACTTCTGGCCTCGGCCGACCAGGTGGCCATAGACGCCGTGGCCGCCAAGCTGATGGGCTTCGATCCACTCAGCGACGTCAAGTTCATCCGTATTGCCCACGAACTGGGGCTGGGCTGCGGCGACCCCGCGGAAATCGAAATCGTCGGTGACGCCGATCTGGCAGAGCAGAGCTGGAACTTCGTGGGGCCCTTCAAGGAAATGACCTTCGCGGCCCGCATGCAGCACAGGATCTATTGGGGCGGACTGAAGCGCTGGATCGAGTGGTCGCTGAAGACCTGGCTCGCCCCCTGGTCCTACGCCGCCAGCATCGCCTACCACGACTGGATGTGGATGCCCTTCGTCGGCCGGGCCCGCGTGGACGAGGCCCTCAACAGCGACTGGGGCAAGCTCTTCGCCAACTGGGAGCGCCTGGCCCCCGACGAGAACGGCTGGCCCGACCTGGCCGGTCAGCCCGGGGCCAGCCTGCAGAGCGGCGTTTAGCCTCGGCGTTCTGCGCCGGCCTACTCAAGTACGCGCATCGCTCAACTCGTCCCGACCGAATCCAAAGTACATGTCGTTCTCGAAGGTGTAGTTGAAGCACCATGAGCCGTCAGGCGGGAACACGTAACAGTGCTGGGGGTAGCTCAACAGGATACCGCAACGCCGCAGGAAGACTCCAAACGACATCTCAAGGGTAACGCCCTCCAGATTGTCGCCAATGAACACGACTGGGGTCGCTGCGGTGAGCTCGATCGGTAGTTGAGACAGAAGCTCTCGGCTGGCGTTCTCGTGATTCACTTGGACGGCGCGCCGGTGCCGCCAGCGCGATTGGGGAAGCTTGTGCCATTGCAGGCGACCGAGGTCGAAGGGAAACCTGGAGACGAGGACAGAATCATACTCGTCGCCCTTGTCAGACACGATGATCTCGCCCCGATGAATCGCCGGACGCATCTCTGACAGAAATTCAGTGATCAGCTTAGACACGGCTCCAGTTCCTCTGCTCGGCGGCTGATGCGTCGACGGTGGCAGCGACTCACCCTTGTCGGGCGTTGGACAGCTCGTGCTGCACGGGGTACCCTTTGCCGCTCACGCCAGGATGACACGCGCAGAGTATATCACGCCTGCCTCATACCGCGACGACGACCGCGTGGCTGTTCCTGACGTCGAGGCCGGGCCATCTACGACATTGGCTCGGCCCAGATGGACCGGGGACCGGTCAGGCTGACGCCGTGGCAGTATGTGACAGGATGGTGTCGATAAGCGCCTGCCGGTTGATCGGCTTGCTGGCGTAGTCATCGCATCCCGCTTCGAGGCACTTCTGCCGGTCGGTAGCCATGGCGTGGGCTGTCAGGGCGATGATAGGCCCGGTGTAGCCTTTCTGCCGGAGTAGTCTGGTGGCTTGGTAACCGTCCATCAAGGGCATCTGCATATCCATCAGGATGATGTGGTACGGGGTCCCCTGCGTCTGTGCGGCCAGGGCCATGGCCGTGGCAGTCTGCCCGTTATCGGCCGTCTCCACCCGGGCTCCGGCTCGACCGAGCACGTGGCCAAGCAGACGCTGGTTGTCGGGGCCATCCTCGGCCAACAGGACACGGCAGCCGCGTAAGTCCAATGAACGCTCACCGGGCTGCTCATCGCCCCGGCCGGTCGTCGTTGTTCCGCACTGCGGGTCGTCGATCAACTTCACTCCATCCAGCGATCCGGTGGCGACCGTCACCCGGAACCGTGTGCCGCCGCCGGGTCTTGTTTCGACGAGCGTAACGTCACCTCCCAACAGCGCGGCGAGTTGCTTGCTGATCGGCAGCCCCAGGCCCGTGCCGCCATGTATGCGGGTAGTTGAGCTTTCGGCTTGCGTGAACGGCTGGAATAACCTGGCCACCTGCTCAGCCTTCATTCCCGCCCCCGTGTCGACTACATCGAATTGCATGTAAGGTGCAGCGCGGTCGGCCACTAACCGAACCAGGAGCCGAACTCCACCCGACTCGGTGAACTTGATGGCGTTGGCCAGCAGGTTGAGCAGAATCTGGCGCAGCCGGGTGGGGTCGGATCGGATGGTCTCTGGGATCGGGCCTTCATACTCCACCTCCACCGGCAGGCGCTTGGCCTTGGCGGGTACGCTGGCCAGTGACATGGTCTCGGTGATGAGCTTGCATACCGAGATCGGAATCAGCTCGACGGTCATTTTGCCGGCTTCGATCTTCGAGCAATCGAGGATGTCGTTGATAATGCTCAGCAGGTATTCACCGTTACGCTTGATGGTCTCTGCAGCTTCAAGCTGCTCCGGAGGTTCGTCAGCCATCCTCGCTTGCTCGAGAAGAACTTCGGCAAAACCGAGAATGGCGGTCATCGGAGTGCGGATCTCGTGGCTCATGTTGGCGACGAATTCGCTCTTGGATCTGTTGGCAGCTTCGGCAGTGGCCTTGGCGTCACGCAACTGGAGTTCGGCCTGCTTACGATCACTGACCATGGATGCGAACGAGCGAATCAGCCTCGAAATCTCGTCCGCTCCCTTCTCCGCGACCACGGTGACCTCCTGGCCACGGCCAAACCGCTCCGCCTGGGCGGAGAGGCAAAAGAGCCTGCCAGTGATGGATCGGGATGTCGTCCACGCGACCAGGAGAAGGACGGCCAGAACACCTGTGGAGCAGCCTACGATCTTCAGGACTGCCCGCTCGAACAGGTCGTTCATCCGGGCTTCTGCTGCGGCGATCTCCTGGTCTTCGTCCGAGATCTGGTCGGCCAGGAGAGCCGCGAACTGCCCGTCATACCTCGGCTCCAGTACGTCCTCCAACAAGCGCATGGCACCCGTGCTATCTCCCGCCTCGCTCAGTTGATGGACGTGCCGAATCTCGTGCCCTATCTCGGCCAGCGCCGATTCGAGCAGGGCAATAATCTCTCTCTCGTCTTCGTCTTCTACTGCCTCCTCCAGGTCGTCCGATTCGACAAAGGATTGCTCGGCCGCGGTTACCTCGTGAAGTGTCTCCAGTAGCGCCTTGACCTTCTTAAAGGACTCCTCAATCTCTTCGTCCTCCTCCTGCCCCAGGAGGAGCTGATCGGACAATTCCTTCAATAGACGGGTCATGGCCGCGTCGAGTTTGATCAGATTCTCCGTCTGGGCGAAGGAGTGCTGGATGCGAGTACTCTGAGCCTGCAAGTCCCCGAGGGCGTCATAGGCCAGTCCGCCAAGAAGAAGGACGCAGCCAAAGACAGCGGTGAACACCAGCAGGAGACGTGTCCTGAGTCGCATCAACCAGTACCTGTGTGCGAGGCCGGAATACGCATCATTCGTAAGCAGGTACGTGACGAGATGCCTCGTGGGACGCCGATGGGCGATTCAGCCTGCCCACCCCGCATCGGGCGTCTCGCGCGTCCAGTTCCAGCCCCCAAGGCGAGTAGTCCCCACGGTGTAGGCAACGCCGGCCCCCGCGTCGGGCCACGCAACTGCCGCAGCACTTCATGGATAGAATCGGCATTCTCCGGGCGCTGCACCACGTACCCGTCAGCCAAGAAGCCGGCCCGGTCCGATATTCACGTCGAGTGAGCAACACTCGAATTTGCTGCCCGGGGAGAGCCGACTATCAGCCAGAAGTCTCAACCGTAGCTAACCCGCGCCGCAGAAACTGAAAGTTCGGAGCTTGCCAGCCGCGATGTGCTTCCCGGTCCCCGCCATCCAGACGCAGATATCGGACGTGTGACGCGCACCAGGTCGCCGCTGCGCAAGCGGCCTGGCAGCTAACGTCGTCCCGCCTTGGACCGGGCAAGGTTGAATCGACAACCGGGTGGCCAGGCTATCGGCCCGCGGAAGACTCTAGGCCACCCGGGTCGTCATTCCGGCCGCTGGGTCACGCCATGATCGGCACCTTGCTGAGCATCGACCACTCCGCCGTCATCCTGGCACTCAGGAAGGAGAAGGCGTAATGCAGGCCAGGATACTTGGTTCCATCTGTGCCACTGGGAGTCGTGTTTTGCAGGCGCTCCATGGGCGAGCGCGACGCAGATCACCTACGCGGCTGAATGAAGCGGAGTCCCGTATCCCGTAAACTAGGGACCCCAGCGGTCTCGCAGGCCGCTGGCCAAGTTCAATCATCTAGGAGTGCAGACCATGTCCGACAAACCGCAACGACCCACGCCGCGTGCCACATGGACGGCACCATTCCTGTGGGCGGAGTGGGCCCTGGAGTGGGCCGCGCACGGCCTAAGTCGCTTTGCCGCGTTCCAGATTCTGGAGCACTTGGGCAAGCTGGCCGTGTTGACCGCCGTGGTCTTCTGGTTCACCGAGGCACCGGAGCGGCGACGCGACGCCCAGCGTGCTGCGTGGCAGGTCATCAACTTGGCTCACGGCCAGCCGGGCAGCGGCGGTCGGCGCGAGGCTATCGAGTTCCTACACGGCGAAGGTGTTCCCTTGCAGGGGCTGTCCGCGCCGCGAGCTTACTTGGCGGGGATCAGCATGCGTGGCGCGAAGCTGCAAG
>JANQGB010000803.1 GCA_028277545.1 Phycisphaerae bacterium
TCCGGTTCGGCGAGATCGGCGACGACGTGGAAGCTCCAGTTCGGATCGCGGCGGCAATCGGCCGGGACATCCTCGCGTGAGCAGGTGAAGACCTGCCAGCCCGCTTCGCTGAAGCGCTTGACGGTGGCGTGCCCGATGCCGCGGCTGGCACCCGTGAGCAACATTGTCCGACGGTCTGACATGGCTGGTTTCCTGGCGGGTGCGGGCGTGGCGTGCGGAGGGAGCCTCCGATCGTGGCCGAAAACGTGGCTCTTGGTGCTTGAACCACTGCGCAAGCGTACACGAGTGTCAGACTGAAGAGAGTGAGCCTTTCGACACAGGGGGGGCGGTGTCAAGAGTTCTGGTTTTGGTGATCTTGGCGAATGTGTCTGGTCTGATCGGTGTCGCGGGGGGCCTTTACCTGCTTTTTTCTTACTGAACCGACCGCGTCCCCAAAGTCGGTCGCGAGCCACGGTTTGGCGCGCGGCGCCAACCAGGAGGCCGAGGAACAGGTACCCCAGAAGCGCCTCTCCAGCGGCCACGAGGCGAAGGGCAGCAACCGGTTGGAAATCGCCGTAGCCAAGCGTGGTGAAGGTGACGGTGGAGGAGGAGATCGCCGTTGCCCAATCCGGGACACCTATGCCTGGGGTGTCGCCGTTCAGGCAGCCGCGCCGTTCCATTTAAGGAGAAGAGTCCCCCTATGGCCGGAGCTGTGGCATCTGCTTCTTGAACAACCGAGCAAGCCTACATTAGTCTCAACCACCGTATAGGGCCCGACGGCGAAATCGGAGACGGAGATGTCAAGAGTTAAGGAGCTGACGATTCTCGGCAATCTGGCCTTTCTTTTTTCTATAACTCTTGAATCGATAACTTCTATGTTTTCCTCAGTCTCCTCTCTTGCCTTAAGCTGTTCTTCAGTCGCGGTGGATATTTACTCACCGCCAGTGTTTGTGGTCTGTTCAGTCATGGTCCCTGGCTCCGGGTTGATCTGCATGGACAACTTCCAAGACATTATCGGCCCTGGCGGCGAAAAAGTGCCAGGACCCCGCCCAAGGTGAAGCGTCGGTCGAGGTTCCACTTCCTATGGTAACGGTCCCAAACATAACAAATTCGAAGTATCCCAGGTTTCTTGACATGGCTGCGAAACCCGTGTGCTCTCGCCTCCGCCCGGCGCCCTGACCGGCAGCCTTCACGTCCGGATTCCGTCATGCATCCGTTCCGCACCCATAGCTGCGGCGCCCTGCGCCTGGAGACCGTTGGCCAGACCGTCCGCCTGTCCGGATGGATCCACCGCAAGCGGGACCATGGCAACCTCTTGTTCGTCGATCTGCGCGACCGCTACGGCATCACCCAGTGCGTCGTCGATTCCTCCAGTCCGCTCCTGGACGCGATCGACCGGGTCCGGGTCGAGTCGGTGGTGACGGTCACCGGCAAGGTGGTGGCACGCACGCCGGACACCATCAACGAACGCTTGCCGACCGGCGACGTCGAGGTCCAGGTCCAAGACTTTGTCGTCCAAGGTCCGGCGGAGCAGGTGCCGTTGCAGGTGAACGTGGACACCGATGCCGGCGAAGAGGTGCGGCTGCGCTATCGGT